>DASVVM010000036.1:0-24749 GCA_036386555.1 Allosphingosinicella sp. | reverse complement strand
GAAGAACTCGCCGTCGCCGTCGCCAAGCGCGCTGAACTTCATCGTCGCGTTGAGGTCGAAGTAAAGGGCGCCCTTGACGTGGTTATTGTCGTAGGTCGGGAACTGCGTCGTCGAGACCGGGCAGGTGGTCTGGCACTCGATGGCGTTGGCGAGATATTTGCCCGAGCTCACCCCCCGGGCCACGCCGGTGAGCGAATAGGTCGGCGTGTCGTAGGTGGCGCTGAAGCGGTAGATCCACTTCGGAGTGCTGGCCTGACCGCCGTTCGCGCCGACGGTGTTGACCGGAACGGTACCGACGATGCCGGTGTCGCGAAGGTTCTCGATGTAGCGCGTCGCCACGCCCTTCAGAAGCACGTTGCCGTCGGCGAACCGCCTGCGATAGGCCACGTCGAAGTCGACGCCGCGCACCAGGTGGCTCACGAAGTTGAACGGCTGGGTCTTGATCAGGAGATAGGGGTTGTTCGGCTGCGACCGGGCGGGATCGGTGGTGATGGCGGAGCAATATTCCTCGCGGCCCTCGTCGCAGCGGTTGACGATCTCCTGCGCGCTGATCGTGTCGATCGCGTCCTGGAGGTCGATCCGGAAATAATCGACCGAGGCGGTGAACCCGCGCAGCCAGCGCGGCGAGAGCACCGCGCCGATGTTCCAGGAATCGGCCTTTTCCGGGTCCAGGTTGGGATTGCCGGTGGTCAGTCCGGAATAGCTGAAGAATTGAGGTCCGTTGGCCAGGTCCGGCGTGAACTTGGGATTGCGCACGGAGTCGCTGTTCGCCGTGCCGGCCTGGTAGAGCTCGTTGAGGTTGGGCGCTCGGATGTCGCGCGAGCGAGTCACGCGGAACCGGATATCCTCGATCGGAGCCCAGGTTGCACCCAGCTTCCAGGTCGTGACATAGCCCGAGTTCGAATAGTCGGTCGCGCGCACGGCGCCGTTGAACTCCAACCCGAAACCGAGCGGAACGACGGTCTCGAGATAGGCTTCCTTCACGTTATACTTGCCGGTGAAGGGCAGGTAGTTGCCGACCGACCAGCGGTTGGTGGTGGTGCCGTTGGCATTGATGATCGGCTGGAACTCGGGCGGGACGGTGCCGCGGATCTTCTCTTCCCGAAACTCGCCGCCGACGGCGACGCTCACGTCCCCGGCCCAGGTCGCGAACGGAGTGAGGGACAGGTTCGCCCCTGCGACGCGCTGCTCCAGGGTCTGGTCGCGATAGGGATCGCCGAGGGCGTAATCGATCCCTGCCGGATCCGCGACGCCCAGACCGAGCCGGTTCAAGGGCACGCAGGCGGGATCGTTGTTGTTGGGGTTGGCGTCGACGTTGATCAGGCACTGGATCGAGCCCACCGGATAACCGGCCGCATTGCCCGCCGGGGCGAAGGCGGCGTTGGTGGCGTTCGCCAGGTTGGTGAGGTGCTGGATGTCGCGCAGCTGCTCGCGGACGTCGGAACGACTATATTGGGCGTAGATGTCCCACCGCGCCGGCTTGTCGAACGCGTCGAAGCTGCCCTCCGCCCCGACGACGTAGCGCTGCACCTCGCGCTGGTTGTTGATTCCGCGGAACGGCAAATCGCCCCCGGTTGAGGTGACGCTGATCTGGGTCACTCCGGCAAGCTGCGCCGCGCCGAGCGACTGAAGCGCGAAGGCGTTGCACGTGATCGGCACCGGGACGGTGGTGCAGCCGGTCGTGTTCAGGTTGAAGGAGCCGAGGTTGGGGCCGGCGTTGAAGAAGACTTCCTGGTGGTTGTACGAACCCTCGGCGAACAGCTCGACGCCGTCGGTGATCTCGAAGCTCGCCCGGCCGAAGAAGCCGTAGCGATCGTCGCGCGGGGTCAGGCCGATTCGGCGGCCCGAATCGTTGATGAAAGCGTCGGGCCCCTGCGTCCGGGTGGTCACGGCGGCTCCGCCCAGGGCGGGGAAATTGTAGCCCGTGCCGTACCGGAATTGCGCCACCGCACCGCCCTGGCCGAAATAGAGGCCGCGCAGCCGGTTCGCCACTCCGCCCGTCGATGCGGTGATCAGGCCGCCGGGCGTCTGGTTCCCGAGTCCGATCCCGCGCAGGGTCGTCAGGTTCTGCGGCACGGAGGAGTTGGTCGTCGCGTTGTAAGCAGGGTTGGTGACGGCCACGTAACCCGTGTGATTCCACGGGCGATCGCCCGGATCGACGGAGAAGATTCCATCCTGATGCGCGATCTCGGCGTTGAAGATGACATGGCCGCGTCCGCCCGCGAAGGCGAGGCCGCCGGCGACGCTGCCGGAATAATTGAAATTGTCGCCGACGGTGGTGATGCCCATGTCGCCTTCGACGCGCAGGCCCTCATACTTCTTGTTCAGAATGAAGTTGACCACCCCCGAAACCGCGTCCGAGCCGTAGGCGGACGAGGCACCGCCGGTGACCACCTCGACCCGGTCGACCAGCGCCTGCGGGATCGTGTTGACGTCGACCCAGCCGAAGATCGTCGAGCCGACCGAGCGGCGGCCGTCGATCAGGATCAGCACCCGGTTCTCACCGAGGTTGCGCATGTTGAGCGCGTTGATGCCCGCCGAGCCGTTCGAGATGTTGAGGCGCGAGTTGGCGGGCTTGGTCGAACCGGCCAGCTGCGGCAGCTGGTTGACGAAGTCGGCGATGTTGTTGGTCGGCGAGGTGTTGTCGATATCGTCCTTGGTCAGCACGGTGAGCGGCGTCGGCGCCTGGAAGCCGTCGCGAACGATGCGGGTGCCGGTGACGACGATGTCCTCGCGGTTTTCGGGCTCCCCCACGTCGGCCGCGGCGGTCTGCACGGCCTCGGCCTCGGCGGAATCGTCCGCGACCGGGTCGGTCTGCGCCGCGGCGGGACCCGCAATCGCCATCGCGGCAAAGGCAGCGCCGGAAAACAGGAACGTTTTCAACGAATTGCGACGAAACATGTGAAATCCCCCTGAAACCCGCATTTGCTGCGTGATTAGCGTGCATTAAGTAGCAAGAAGGGCCCGCGCCCGCATAGTTTCTCTTGGCCCAGCCATAACCTCTCGCCATCCTCGGCGCACGATTGCCCCGCCAATGTGGCCCGAAGGCAACATCGTCCGCATTCGACGTCCCTTGGAGTCTGCGCCAATGGTTCCGTCGCGAACCCGGACCGGCCGAAGGCCAATCATTTTTCAACGCAAAGACGCAAAGACGCAAAGAGGCCATGCCGCCCTCCCATGCCATGCAATTTTTGCATGCTTCAGAGGATCATTCATATTGTGCCTCCGCTGCGCGGAGGGTGATAATTTGGCGATACCTGGGCGAGCCCGCAGCCTCTTTGCGTCTTTGCGTCTTTGCGTTGAAATTTGAAGGTCGCGGCGCCTGCGGCTTCGCGAGGGAGAGGACCATGTCCGACGTCGAGGAACTGGCTCACCAAGCGATCCAATGCGGGTTCGCGATCCATCAAGACCTAGGGCCGGGTCTGCTTGAGTCTTGCTACGAGGTGTTGCTGGCTGCGAGCCTCGCCCGTGCCGGCCTGGCCGTAGAGCGCCAAAAGGCTGTCGATATCGAATATAACGGAATCTCCGTCCGCGATGCGTTTCGGGCCGATCTCCTGATTGAGCGGCGGCTGGTCGTCGAAGTCAAAGCGGTCGACCGGCTAGCGGCCATACATTCCAGACAAGTCTTGACCTATCTCAAGCTCCTCGATCTGCCGCTGGGCTTGGTCATGAACTTCGGCGGCGGGACCTTTCGCGAAGGGCTGAAACGGGTCGCCAACAATTTGGGCCCCCACCGGTTTTCGTGCGAGGCGAGACAGCATTGACTGTTCTTGCGGGGCAGTGAAGCTTTGGGGCAATGACCGAGGCCGCCGCCCCCGCCCCTCCCGCGATCCGCCCCGGCTTCGGCCGCGTCGCGCTCTACCTGCTGCTCGGCTTCTCCGCCGGCCTGCCCTTCTACATGTTCTCCACCGTGCTCGCGCTTCGGCTTCAGGCGCATGGCGTGGTGCTGGTGGTGATCGGCTTCTTCGCCTGGGTGCAGTTGCTTCCGACGTTCAAGTTCCTCTGGGCGCCGGTGCTCGACCGCTACGACGTTCCCGGCTTCGCACGCTTCTGGGGCAAGAGGCGCGGCTGGATCATGCTGTCGCAGCTCGGGATCTTCAGCTCGATGGTGGCGATGGCGCTGACCTCGTCGGACTCGAACCTGGCGGTCACCGCCTTGTTCGCGGTGCTGCTCGCCTTCTGGACCACCAATCTGGAGATCGCCGCCGACGCCTGGCGGATCGAGCTCGCCCCGACCCAGGACGAGCAGGGCCCGGTCGCCGCCGCCAATTTGTGGGGCTACCGGACCGCAATGGTCGCGGCCGGAAGCGGCGCTCTTCTCGTCGCCGATGCGTCGGGCAGGGCCGCGCCCTGGCTAGCGGGGCTGGGGATCGAGGCGGGCTGGACGACCGCCTATCTGCTGATCGCCGCCGCCGCCTTCGTTCCGCTGCCCATACTCGCCTCGATGCGCCCCGATCCGAACGGGAGCGGCGGACGCGGGTCGGCGCTTGCAGCCGGGCTCGCTGCGAGCGCAGCGATCCTACTCGCCGTTCTGGCAGTGACCGCGGGGCTCGGCTGGCTGGTCCTGAGCGCGGCCGGCGGGGCCGGGATCGACAGTGGGACGAACGTCACGCCCTACGTCCTTGCAATCTGCATGGTGCCCTTCCTGATCATGGCCGCGGCGCTCCCGAGGATCCGGAAGGCGGCGCCCGACTCCGCCATCCGGAGCTCTGCCGCGATCGGCCCCTATGTCGACTTCTTCTGGCGCTACGGCTTCGGGGCCCTGGTCGTCATGGCCTTCGTCTCGATCTACCGGATGGGCGACGTGCTTGCCCTCAACCTCTCCAAGCCGATGATCAAGGGCCTGGGCTATTCGCTCGACCAGATCGGCTATGCAGACAGCCTCGTCGCCCTGGGCTCCAGCATCGTCGGGGTCGGACTCGGAGGACTGATCGTCGTCTACTGGCGGATGGGAATCGCGCTCGCCGTCGGAGCCGCCTTAGCCGCCTTCGGCAATTTCGGCTTCGTCTGGCTCGCCCACCAGGAGGTGGACGTGTGGATGCTCTACCTCGCCACCGCCGCGGACCAGTTCGGCAACGGAATGGCCGGGACGATCTTCGTCGTCTATCTCTCGATGCTCGTGAACCCGCGCTTCCCGGGGGCCCAATATGCCTTCCTGTCGGGATTCGCCTTTCTGCTGCCCCGCCTGCTTTCGGGAGCGGGAGGCGCGATCGTCAAGCGTCTCGACGATTCCGGCCTCAACGGCTTCGATCTCTTCTTCATGCTCTCGGGCGTGCTCAGCCTCGCCGCCATCCTCTTCCTCCCCTTCCTCGCCCGGATCAGGCCGAGGCCCGACGACCGATGATCGAGGCTGCATTCGCTCCGGCCGCGGCGGCGGTGGCGGAAGGACGGATTCCCGGGGCCGCCTTGGGGATCGTCGGGGCCGACGGGCGCCGGGCCGTGAAGCTCGCCGGGATGGCCGCCCTCGTGCCCGAGCCCGAGCCGCTGAGCGAGACCCATTGGTTCGACCTCGCCTCGCTCACCAAGATCGTTGCGACCACGACGATGATCCTCCGCCTCGCCGAGGAGGGCCGCCTCGACCTCGACCGGCCGCTGACCGACGCCATTCCCGACCTTCGGCAATATGACGTCGACCATGCGCCCGAGCGCGAGCTGACCTTCCGGGACTGCCTCGCCCACCGCACCTTTCTGCCGGCGGTCGAACCGATTTACACTTACGGCAACGATCCGGCCCGGCTTCGAGCCTTCGTCCTTCAGCGCGAATGGAGGCACGGCCCGCCGGTCTATTCGGACATCAACTTCATCCTGCTCGGGATCGCCGTCGAGCGGATCACCGGCGCGTCGCTGTCCGACTGGCCGCTCGGCGTGGGGCTGAGCTTCGGGCCGCCGCCCGGGCCCGCGGTGGCGACCGAAGCCTGCACCTGGCGCGGGCGGGTGCTGCGCGGCGAGGTGCATGACGAGAATGCCTCGGCACTGGGCGGGGCCGCGGGCCACGCGGGGCTGTTCGGGACGGTCGCGGGGGTGCTGGACTTCGCCAGCGGCCTGCTCGACGGCAGCGGCGCCTCGCCGGCCATGCTCGAGGCGATCCGCACACCGGTGCGGGACGAGAGGACCTGCGGCTGGGAAAGCCGCTTCGAAGGCTGGCACGGGGGCGATTCCTGCTCGGCCGCGACGATCGGCCACACCGGCTTCACCGGCACGGGATTATGGGTCGACTTCGACCGAGGGGCCGCCTGGACGCTTCTCACCAACAGGGTGCATCCGACCCGACACCGGGAGACTGGGATCGCCGAATTGCGCCGGGAGACGGGGGAGGCGGTGATCGAGGCCTGGGACGCCGTCTAGTCCTCCCCGTTCGCGAAGCGGATGGGGAGGGGGACCATGCGAAGCATGGTGGGGGGGCGCCTCGGGCTCCGAAAGGCCCCTCCACCGCGCTTCGCGGTCCCCCTCCCCGTGAGCTGCGCTCACGGGGAGGACTGAAGTTGCTAATTAGCGTCGGCGATCATTACCAGCGCAGCGTCCATCGCGTCGGTCGCCCGCACGCCTTCGGGGATGTCATTGGCATAAGCCGAGAACAGCAGGGTCCGGCCGCTCTTCGCGGTCATGTAGCCGGACAAGGCCGAGCTGGCGTTCAGGGTGCCGGTCTTGGCGAAGAGCCGGCCTTCAAGCGCAGTCCCCTTGAAGCGCCGGGCGAGGGTGCCGTCGACCCCCGCAACCGGAAGGGAGGTCCGCCAGACGCCGCCCCAGGGCTGGCCCGACGCCCAGCGCAGGAAGACGATCATCCCGCGTGGCGCTACCCGGTTGTAGGTCGACATGCCCGAACCGTCAGAAAAGTCGTAAGCGGCCCGAGGCACCCCGGCGCGCTCCAGCATCGACCGGACCGCAGCCAGGCCGTCCGCGACGGACCCGGTGCCCGCCTGGAGGCCGACGCGGCGCAGCAGCAGCTCGGCGTGCAGATTCTGGCTGACCTTGTTGGTGAGCAAGATGTCGGCAGCCAGCGGCGGCGGAGTGAGGCTTGCGAGCGCCTCGGTCCGGGGCGGGCGATGGCGGACGGCCGCCTCGCCCGTGACCCGCACCCCCCGCGCCTCGAGCAGCGACCTCAGCCTCCAGGCGGCGTAATGCGCGGGGTCGTCGATTCCGAGACGAACAAGCTCGGGCTCCGCGCCCGCCGCGATCGTTCCGGTCAGCCGAAGCGACCGCTCGCCCGGAAGCCGGTCGAACTCCAGCGCCGTCCTCCCGCCGGAAGCGACCGTCACTGCCCGGTTGTCCACGGTGTAGTAAGGCATCAGCTCCAGACTGGGGGGCCGGCCTGGGGCTGCCGGAAAGACCCGCATCGGCAGCTCGTTGTCGTCGAGGCTGAGGGCCGAGGTGGCAGTGCCGGAGCGAGTGGGAATGTTGTTCCAGCTCATCCCCGGGCTCCAGCGCTGGTCGGGAAAGAGACTGTCGTCGCCGATCACGTCGCGGACGATCCGGGTCCTGGCGGCGACGGCGTCCGCGAGCGCGGCGAGGCAGTCCTGGACGCAGTCGGAGCGGCTTGAGAGCCGGGCGTCGCCGCGGCCTTCGAGCACGACGTCGGGCGCTCCCCTGCGGGTCTCGAGCCGGACCGCGGCGCCGCCCTGGGAGTCCGGCCCGTCGACTCCCGGGAGCATGGCCAAGGCCGCGGCGGTGGTGAACATCTTGGTGTTAGACGCGGGGATGAATCGCGAGTCCGGAGCGATGGCGACGATCTCGCGGCCGTCGTCGGTCGCAACGACCAGGCCGAAGCGCGTGCCGGGCCCGGCTTCCCCGAGCCTCGCTTCGACGCGCCGCTGCAGGTCCGTCGGCCGGTCGACGGCGGCGGCGGGCGCCGCGGCCAGCGTCAGGCCCAGGGTCATGGCCCTGAAGGTCAGCATCCGCCTGTCCATTGCGGCGAACCTAGAGCCAAAGGCGGCCGGGGCAATGCCCGGCATCTCATTCAGAAGATTCCAGCGGCCATAACCCTCGCGCATGGCGGAAGCCGTCGCGCTTGTCGGGGGCCGATGGCGGCCCCAAAGAGGCGCGATGAAATGGTTGAGACGGCTTCTTCTGGGGCTCGGGGGGACTGGGCTCATGCTCGGGCCGGCCTCGGCCTTCGCCCCTGCCCCGCGCGACGCGCTCGCCGAGGCACTCGCCCTTCCGGTCGCGGGCGAGCTGGTCGGAGCGCGCGACGCTCCCCGCTTCGCCTGGGTGGAGAGCGCTGCGGGCGTGCGCAACATCTGGTTCGCCGAGCGCGGCGAGGCTGCTCGTCGGCTGACCGGTTTCACGACCGACGACGGGCGGCAACTCTACGATCTCGCTCTGAGCCCCGACGGCGCAAGCCTCGCCTACGTCCATGGCGGCGACCCGGACGAGCGCGACGCCTCCCTCCCCAATGCCGCCGCTGAGGCCGAGCCGCCGCGGCAGCAGATCTTCGTCGCCGGCACTCCGGACGGCGAGTCCATGCGGGTCGGCGAGGGCCACTCGCCGACCTTCTCTCCGGACGGCGGCCGCCTGGCCTTTACGAAGCGCGGCGAGATCTGGCTGTGGCAGCGCGGGGGCGAGGCGCGCAAGCTGGCCTCGGCCGGAGGCGAGATCAGGCGGCTGCAATGGTCGCCCGACGGGACCCGCCTGCTCTTCATCAGCCATCGCGGCGACTACAGCTTCGTCGCTTTGCTCGACCCCGTCTCGCCCCGGGTCCGCTTCCTCGATCCGGGCCTCGGCTTCTCGGTCGAGCCGGTCTTCTCGCCCGACGGCCGCCAGGTCGCCTTCATCCGCCATCTCGACGCGCCGGCCGGCTCGGCCCGGGACAGCGGTCCCTATTGGTCGGTCAGGGTCGCCGATGCCGCGAGCGGAGCCGCTCGCGAGCTTTGGGCCGCCCCGCCGGGCCCCGGCGCGCGCTACTATGAATCGCGGGGACAGGACCTGTTCTGGAGCAAGGACGGCCAGCTGGTCTTTCCCTGGGAACGGAGCGGCTGGCTTCACGCTTACGCCCTGGACGCGTCGAGGGGCGGGACTCCGAGGGACCTGACGCCCGGAGCCTTCGAGGTCGAGATGTTCATGCTCGGCGCCGACCGCCGCTCCCTGATCTGGGCCGGCAATTCGGGCGATCTCGACCGGCGGCACATCTGGCGGCGGCCTTTGTCCGGGGGCGCGCCCCAGCGAGTCACGAGCGGGACCGGAATCGAAACCGCGCCGGCCCTCGGCGGCACTGCCCTGGCCGCGATCGCGACCGACGTCTCGCGTCCCGCCTATCCGGCCTACGCCGACGACGGGCTTCGGCCGATCAAGCCGCCTGCCGCCGCTCGAGGGTATGTTACGCCGGAGCCGGTGCTGTTCCGGGCCGAGGACGGAATAGAGGTCCACGGCCAGCTGTTCCGCGCCCGGGGGCCGGGAAAGCGTCCCGCGATCGTCTACGTCCATGGCGGGCCTCGTCGGCAGATGCTGCTCGGCTTCCACCCGTCGGGCTATTATTCGAACGCCTACGTCTTCAACCAGCACCTCGCCGCCAGCGGCTATCACGTGCTGTCGGTCAATTATCGAAGCGGCACCGGCTACGGCAACGCGTTCAGGGACGCCCCGGACCTGGCTCGCGCCGGCGCTTCCGAATATCGCGACGTTCTCGCCGCCGGTCGCTGGCTCGCCGAGCGCGGGGACGTCGATCCGGGCCGGATCGGGATCTGGGGTGGGAGCTGGGGAGGCTATCTCACCGCGCTCGGCCTGGCGCGGAACAGCGAGCTGTTCGCCGCCGGGGTCGATTTCCACGGCGTCCATTCGATGCTTCGGCCCGTGCCCAACAGCCTGTCGCCGGACGCCCAGGCCGCCGCCCGCCAGCTGCAATGGGACAGCTCGCCGCTCGGCGCGATCGACCGCTGGCGCTCGCCGGTGCTGCTGATCCACGGCGACGACGACCGCAACGTCGACTTCTCCCAGTCGGTGCTCCTCGCGCGGGAGCTTGCGGCGCGGCGGATCCCCTTTCGCGAGCTCGTCTTCCCGAACGAACGCCATTCCTTCCTGCTCCATTCGAACTGGCTGGCGAGCTTCCGCGCCGCCGAGGCCTTTTTCGACGAGACCCTGAAAGCGCCGCGCCGATGAAGCGTCTGGTGGCCGTCCTCGCGCTGCTCGTCGCGGCGGCGGCGCCGGCGCAGGAGCGCTCGACCTTGATCCGCGGCGCCCGGATCTTCGACGGCACCGGGGCGGCGGCCCGGGTCGGCAACGTGCTCGTTCGGGGCGACCGCATCGTCGCGGTCGGTCCGGCAGTGCGGGCGCCCCGCGGCAGCCGAACCGTGAACGCGCGCGGGCTGACCCTCATCCCCGGCCTCCACGATCTCCATACCCACCTTCGAGCGCCGGGCTTCGACGCGCCTGACGATCTCCCCAAGGCCTATGCCGGCTATCTGATGAACGGCGTGACTTCGGTGAACGAATTCTCGCTCTCGCCGGAGATGCTGGCGCCGGTCCGCGAGATGACCGCGCCCGGGCGGATACCGGCTCCGAACCTTCAGCTCGCCGCCCGGCTCGGAGTGCCTGGCGGCCACGGCACCGAATATGGCTGGGGAAGGCAATTCACCCTGGAGGCGGCGACGCCGCGGGCCGCGAAGCAGGCCATGGCCCGGGCGCTCCCCTACCGGCCGGACATCATCAAGGTCTTCGCCGACGGCTGGCGCTACGGCCGCTCGCCCAGCCTCAACAGCATGAACGAGCCGACCCTGAGCGCCATCGTCGAGGACGCGCACGCCGCCGGCATCGCCGTCATCACCCACACCGTCACGCTCGAGGGCGCCAAGGTCGCCGCCGCGGCGGGGGTGGACGCGCTTGGCCACGGCATTGGCGACGCCCTGGTCGACGACGGGCTGATCGCGCTCATGAAGTCCAGCCGGACCGCCTACGTCCCGACCCTCGTGGTCTACGAGCCGCAGGAGGGCCGCGACTTCCTCCCGGCCGAGTGGCGGCGGCTTCGGCCGCAGGAGCGGGCCCGGGAGGAAGCCCGAAGGGAGCAGTGGGCCGGGTCCGCCCCGCAACGGGAATCCTCCCGCTGGACGATCATGCGGGACAACCTCCGCCGGCTGAAGGCGGCCGGAATCGGGGTCGGGATCGGCACCGACGCGGGTATCGGCGGAGTCTATCACGGCTCCTCGACCCTGCGCGAGATACGCTGGCTGACGCTGCTCGGCTTCACGCCCGCCGAAGCCCTGGTCGCCGCAACCAGCGTCAGTGCCGGCATCCTCCGCCAGGGCCACGACCGCGGCCGGATCGCGCCCGGCCAGCGCGCCGACCTCGTCCTGACCGGCGGCCGGCCCGACCAGGATATCGCCGATCTTCACGACGTTCGGCGGGTTTTCGTCGCCGGCCGCGAGGTGCCGCTCGAGCGCCTGGCGCGGCAGCTGGCGGACGAAGGCCCCTCGCCCTTGCCCGTGCATCGAATGGCCGGCCCGATCCACACCGGCGCCGGTCCCGCCGGACGGACCGACCTCGATACCCTGCCCGTGGAAGGCACCGATCCCGGGTTCGACCACAGCCATCTCGACCTCGCGCACGCGCCCGGCGGCCGGCTGCTGCTGATGGCGGGAATGGGCGCGGCGCCGCAGCCCTTCGCCGAGCTTCACCTGCCTCTGACCCGGGGCTCGGTCCAGCTCGCCGACGCGAGCGGCTTCGCCGGTATCGCCTTCGAAGCGCGCGGCACCGGGGATTACGAATTGCAGCTCAACAGCTACGCCATCCACCCGCGCAGCTGGTTCCGGGCCTCGTTCGAGGCCGGCGAGACCCGGCGCGAGATCCGGATACCGTTCACCGCCTTCCAGAGCCCGCTCGCCGGAGCGCGGCTGGATCCGGCCCGGCTCCGCGCTCTGCTCTTCCGCCTCCAGGGCGAGCCGGGCGGAGGGGCCTGGCTCGAGCTCGGCAAGGTCCGCTTCTACCGCTGATCCGTCATCTCGGCGAAAGCCGGGACCTCATGACAGGAAGTCACGGCGGGTCTCCCCGAGGTCCCGGCTTTCGCTGGGATGACGAGCTAGACGTAATGCGGCTCGCCGCGTTCGCGCAGGGCTTCGTAATGGACGAGCGCCGGCTCGGGTCCGAACGGGACCGGCTCGCCGCCCCGGAACGCCCATTCGCCGCGGTCGCAATCCTCGGCCCGCACATAGCCGTTCACGTAGAACCGCCGGCGATGGCCGGAGCGGTTGACGCCGGAACCGTGCACCGTGAAGGGGCTCCAGAGCGCCATGTCTCCGGGCTCCAGGACGACTTCGACCGCGCTCTCGGGCGACAGGCCGGCGGCGTGCAGCACCGCGTCGTCCATGGCGACCCCGAGCACTTCGATCGGAGTGTCCAGCTTGAGGTCGCCCTTCGAATGGCTCCCGGGGATGAAACGCATGCAGCCCGATTCCGGGCTCTGAGGGTCGATCGCCAAGCCCGTCTGGACGTAGGAATTGCCGAGGTTGCGATAGGCGTGAGCCGGTTCGCGGAATTGCGAATCCTGGTGCCAGGCGAACTCGGCCTTGCCGCCCGGCTCCTTCCAGTGGATCTGGTTGATGATCTGCTTGAGGTCGGCGCCGAGCAGCGGCTCGAGCAGCCTCGCGATGCGCCGGTCGAGACGGACCCCGTTCAGCACCGGCTGGTGGTAGGACGGCCATTGCACCATCCGCACCTGCGGCCCCGCCGGGTCCGGGGCGACGTTGTAAAAGAGATTGCCGTGCCGGAAGCTGCGGCCGTGCCTGACCGCTTCGGAGTGAATTTCGTCGGCCGCCGCGGCGATGCTTCGCACCTCGTCCGGCGAGAAAACGCCGCGCAGGATCGCATAACCGTCCCGGCGATAACGCGCGACATAGTCGCTGTCATACTCCACGCTCGTCTACTCCATTCCCGCGTCCTTCAGGGGCAGGTCCCCGGTGTCGGCCGGTGCGGCAGAGCCCGGCCCGCGGCCTTGCCGGTGAGAACGCCCCGGTCGACCGCAAGGATGCCGTTGACGACTACGGTCCTTACGCCCGCCGCCGTCAGCGCCGGCTGCGTATAGTTGGCCCGCTCGGCGTAGCGTTTGGGATCGAAGACGACGACGTCGGCGAAGGCGCCGGGCTTCAGCCGGCCGCGTCCGTCGAGACGGAAAGTGTCGGCGGCGAGAGTCGAGCTCCGTTCGATGAACTGGCGCAAGGTCAGGACCCGCTCCGCGACGACGTATTTCGCATATTTCCGGGCGAAGCTGCCGTAGGTGCGCGGATGGCCGGTCGAGGCGTCGGAGCCCGTCATCACCCAGGGCCGGCGCATGAACGCCTTGATGTCTGGCTCGATCTGGTTGAACGACGCCACCGCCGGATCGCCGGCCCGGATGACGGCGACCGCGGCTGCAACGGGCTCCTCGCCGCGCTCCTTCGCGATGTCGGCGAGGGTGCGGCCATTGAAGGCGCCAGCGGTGATCAGCAGCGCCGCCGGCCCGCCGCGGCGGCGCAAATTCTCGGCCATTCCGGAACGGAGGCGCGAGTCGTCGAGCCGTTCGAGCAGCTTCTCCGGGCCCCCGTCCTGGGCCCAGAGCGGGACGAGCGAGGCCGCGAGGCTCGTGCCCGAGGCGGACCAGGGATATTGGTCGGCGGTGACGGCCTGGCCCGCCCGCCGGGCTGCCTCCACCCTTGCGACGATCGCCGGCGCCTGGCCCTGAACGTCGACTCCGAGCGCCTTGATATGGGAGATGTTGACCGGCAGCCGGGCTTCCCGACCGATCGCGATCGCCTCGTCGACGGCCGCGGCGAGGCCGATCGTGTAGCTCGATTCGTCGCGCAGATGGGTGTCGTAGATACCGCCGCGCCGGCCTGCCTCGCGCGCGAGAGCGACTACCTCGTCCGTCTTTGCGAAGCTTTGCGGCGCGTAGAAGAGCCCGCTCGAAAGGCCCATCGCCCCCCGGCATATCGCTTCGGCGACCAGGCTTCGCATCCGCTTCAGCTCGCTCTCGTCCGGCGGACGGTTCGCTGCTCCGAGCACCTTCTGGCGCACGGCTCCGAATCCGACGTAGGTCGCATAGTTGATCCCGACCGGCCGGGTCGCGGCGCTGCCGAGAATTCTCGCCACGTCGGGATCGCCGCCGCCGTCATTGCCGATGAAGGCGGTGGTCACGCCCTGCATGAGGAAGGCCGGGATGAGGCGGGTGCGAGCGTCGTCCGAGGCGAGGTCGTCGCCGGCATGGGTGTGCGGATCGATGAAGCCGGGCGCGACGATCATGCCGCGGGCGTCGACGACCCGCTTCGCCGGGAGCGGGAGGCGCCGGCCGACGGCCCGGATTCGGTCACCCGCGATGGCGACGTCGCCGACGAATGGGGCGTCCGCGCCCGTGTAGACGGTGCCGCCGCGGATAAGCACGTCAACCGGTGCCGGCGGGGGCGCGGCGCCGACGGTGAGGAGGGCCAGCAAAATTCCTCCCCGAGCTCGCTCGGAGAGGGGGACCGCGGCGCGAAGCGCCGTGGTGGAGTGGAAAATCCGACTCCGAATCGCCCCTCCAGCAGCCTTCGGCTGGTCCCCCTCCCCGAGCGAGCTCGGGGAGGAATTGAGGGGGTTCACCCTCATCGACTTCCCCAGAAACCTGCAACCGGTGGCACGAGCATACCGCCTTCCTCCCTCACGCCCCCTGCCCTGTCCTCCCGAAGCCAGAGCGGGCCGTCAAGGTCGACGAAGTCGGAAAGCGCGGCGACGTGGAACGCCGGAGCGATCGAAAGCGACGAGCTGACCATGCAGCCCGTCATCAGGATGAGGCCACGGGCCCGGGCGGCGCGGGCGAGGTCGAGCGCCGCGGTCAGCCCGCCGCTCTTGTCCAGCTTGACGTTGACGGCCTGGTAGCGGAGCGCGATCCGGTCGAGATCGGCGGCGACATGGACGGCTTCGTCGGCGCAGATCGGGACCGCCGGCACGAAGCCCGCCAGCCAATTGTCCTCGTCCGCCGACACAGGCTGTTCGACCAGGTCGACCTCCGCCTCGAGCAGCACGGGCTGCATGTCCTCCAGCAATCTTTGGTCCCAGCTCTCGTTAGGATCGACGATGAGGGCGGCTTTCGGCGCGGCCGCCCTGACCGAACGGATCCGGGCGGCCGGATCTTCGGCATCCACCTTGACCTTCAGGAGGGGCGCGTCCGCATGGCGAAGGGCGACCTGAGCCATCGCTTCAGGGGTGTCGATGCCGAGCGTGATGGCGCTGACCAGTGGCCGCGGGGCGGAGACCCCGGCCAGGCCGGCGACATCCATGGCGGCCTGCCGCGCCTCGAGGTCCCACAGCGCGCAATCGACGGCGTTGCGGGCGGCGCCCGGGGGGAGCAGCGACTGGAGCGCGTCGCGCCCGGCGCCGGCCTCTATCGCCGCTCGGGCGCCTTCGATCGCCGCGAGCGACGTCTCGACGCTCTCGCCATAGCGCGGATAAGGCACGCCTTCGCCGCGGCCGGCCGTTGCGCCTTCGGTGAGGGTCACCGTTATCACGTCCGCGAAGGTCTTCACCCCCCGCGAAATCCGGAACGGGCGGCTCAGCGCGAAGCGATCGTGCTGGGCGGTAAGGCTGCGAAGCACAAAAGCTCCTCGATGATGGCGCCGACCCCGAAGGCGATGGGGTCGGTCGTTGGAAGGTCCAGCCGGTCCGCAACCCGGTCGCAGAGGCGGCGGGCCTCGCCCGGTTCCATTCCCGAGGTGTTGAGGCAGATGCCGGCGGCACGAACGTCCGGGCTGGTCAGCCGCGCGGCTTCGAGGTTGCGCTCGAGGCATTCGGCCAGCCCCGGAAGCGGGCGGCCCGGAAGACCTCGCATATGGTCGCGGCCCGGCTTGTGGCAAAGCACGATGGCCTCGGGCTGGGCGCCGTGGAGCAGGCCCAGGGACACTCCCGCGAAGGACGGGTGGAAAAGCGAGCCCTGGCCCTCGATCACGTCCCACCCGTCGTCGTGGCGGGCGGGGGCGAGCCGCTCGATCGCGCCGGAAATGAAATCGGCGACCACGGCATCGACTGGAACCCCCGCCCCGGCAATCAGGATTCCGGTCTGGCCCGTGGCCCGGAAATCGGCGGCCAGCCCGCGCTCGCGCAGGGCGGCGGTCAAAGCGAGCGACGCATACATCTTTCCGACCGAGCAATCGGTGCCGACGGTCAGCAGGCGATGACCGGGCCTCGGATAACCGTTGCCGACCTCCAGGTCCGCCGGCGGTTCGCGGACGTCGTAGAGCCGAAGGCCCCGTTCCCGGGCGAGAGCGACGAGCATCGGCTCGTCGCGAAGCCGCTGGTGGAGGCCGGCCGCGACGTTCAGCCCCGCGCCGAGAGCGATGGCGGCATCCCTGATCAGCTCGCTTCCCAGCCTTCCGCCCGCACCGGCGATTCCGAGCACCAGGGTGCGCGCGCCCGCTTCCGCGCCCGCCTCCATGGTGAGGCGGGGAAGGCCGAGCGTGAGCGGGCAGTCGTCGTGGCGGAATTCGCCGACGCACGCATCCCGCCGGAACTCGGCCAGGCCCCGCGAGGTCTTGATGCTCATCGCGTCGGCGCAATGGCCGAGATAGAGGAGATAGGGTCCCGGGATCATGGCCTGAGAGTATCGCCCCGCGGCGGCACGCCAGCATAGCGAGTGGGCCGCTCACCATAATTTCTTGTTATGGCGCCTCCAGCACCCGGCCAAGCGTCTTGAGGAAATCCAGGGCCAGCGCGTTGGGCGGCCGATTGGTCAGGTACATGGCGTGGATGTCGAAAGTGAGCGCGGGCTCGATCGGCCGGACGGAAAGGCCGGGCGCCAGCGACGCCTGCGCCGTGAAGCTGTCGACCACCGTCATTCCTACGCCCTGACGGACCAGAGCCGAGGCGATGTAGAAGGTGCGGGCCGAGACGATCTCGTCGAGCTCCAGATCGAGGCGCTGCAATTCGTGGGTGAAAAGCTGTCCGATCGGGCCGCTCGCGGCGAGGCTGATGAAGGGCTGGCCGCGAAGCCGGCCGAGCTCGATCCGGGCGGGAGCGTCGGGCATGTCCTGCTCCTGGTAGAGCACGACCAGCTCGCCCCGGCCGAGCCAGCGGTGGCCGATCGGGGCCGCCGGCGGCACCTCGAAGGCGATCGCGACGTCCGTCTCGCGCTCGTAGAGCTTGCGCAGAAGGTCGTCGTGATGGACGGTCTGGAGGTCGAACTTCACTTTCTCGTGGTTTCGCCGGAAGCGCGACACCGCGACCGGAATGGCCTGGAGGGCGAGCGACGGCAGCGCCGAAATCCGAAGCATCCCGCCTTCGCCGCGCTTCAGATGCCGGCCCGCTTCGCGAAGCGCATGGACCCGATCCTGAATCTCGCGGGCGTCGTTGAAGAGGACATGGGCGTCCTCGGTCGGAACGAGGCCCCCGCTGGTCCGCTGGAAGAGCTGGAAGCCGAGGAGCGATTCGGCGTGGCGAAGCATCTTCGAGACCGAAGGCTGCGACACGTTGAGCGCGCGGGCGGCGGCGCTCACCGAGCCGTTGACGTAGACGGCGTGGAATATCTCGATGTGGCGAAGGTTCATTCGGCGGCCCCGGGCATGGGATCAGGCTAGAGCAGTTTTCCTCAAAGGGGAATCGCCCCGTCGTCCCCGTCGCCCCCACGCGCCGGATGCGGCTACGGATTTTTGGAGAGCCTATTGGCCGCGCCGAAAAGCGCAAGCGGCGCATCGTTCGCGCACCGGCCCGATTTTTTCCCGATGCGCCCGACTATCGTCCGCGGGTGCGTTTCGCTAGGTTCGTCCCATGACCGTTACGATCCGCCCCGTCGAGGACGCCGCCGACCGCAAGGCCTTCGTCGACGTCGCCTACGCCCTCAACAAGGACGACCCGAACTGGGTGCCGCCGCTCAAGACCGAGGTCCACGGCCTCATCGACCCGCGCACCAACCCCTGGTTCGAGCATGCCGACGCCCGCTTCTTCATCGCCGAGCGCGACGGCGAGCCGGTCGGCCGGATCTCCGCCCAGGTCGACGAGCTGGTGATCCGGCACATGGGCCCCGGGATCGGCCAGTGGGGCATGTTCGAAGCCGCCGACGGCGAGGTTGCCCGGGAGCTCATCCATCGCGCCGAGGCCTGGCTGCGGGGCCGCGACATGACCCGCGCGATGGGCCCGTTCAGCCTCTCGATCTGGGACGAGCCGGGCCTTCTCATCAAGGGCCACGACCATCCGCCGATGGTGATGATGGGCCACAACAAGGCCGATTATGAAGCCTGGGTGGAAGCGGCCGGCTACGTCAAGGCCAAGGACCTCTTCACCTACGATCTCGAAGTCACGGCCCCCTTCCCGCCGATCGTCCAGCGTATCGTCACCGCGGGCGAGAAGAACCCGCGGATCCGCATCCGCCGGACGGTCAAGAAGCAGTTCGAGGAGGAAGCTCGCCTGCTGCTCGGCATCCTCAACGACGCATGGTCCGAAAATTGGGGCTTCGTACCCCTGACCGAGGCCGAAATCGCCTATGCCGGGAAGAAGCTGAAGCCGATCGTCCTCGAGGACATGATCCTCGTCGCCGAATATGACGGCGAGCCGGTCGCCTTCATGATGGGTCTGCCGGACATCAACCAGTTCCTGCGCGATCTCGACGGAAGCCTTTTCCCGTTCGGCTGGGCGAAATTGCTCTGGCGCCTCCGCCGGATGCGTCCGGCGGGCGGGCGGGTGCCGCTGATGGGCGTCGTCAAGCGGCTCCACTCGACTCGGCTGGCCAGCCAGCTGGCCTTCATGATGATCGAGCAGATCAGGCAGGCGGGCACCAGCCATTACGGAATCAGCCGGGCCGAGGTCGGCTGGATTCTCGAGGATAACGGCCCGATGCTCTCGATCACCAAGGCGATCGAGAGCGACGTCAACCGGATCTACAGGATCTACGAAAAGCCGCTCTGACCTTCTCCGCCCGCGCCGGTCGCGAAAAGGCCCGAGGGATCGCTCCCCCGGGCCTTCCGATTTCAGCCGTCGGGCCGCTTTTAGCGGACGCTGCCGCGGCGGAAGAGGTTGACGATGGCGAGCAGGATCAGGGCGCCGACGAAGGCGGCGAGCAGGGTGCCGCCGTCGAGCGCGCTGCCGCTCAGCATGTTGCCGTCCGCTCCGAAGAAGCTGCCGAGCAGGAAGCTGCCGAGCAAGGAGCCGACGATTCCGACGACGATGTTGAGCAGGATGCCCTGCTGGGCATTGGTGCGCATGACGATGCTGGCCAGCCAGCCGATGATTCCGCCGATGACGAGAGCGATGATGAGATTGATCATTGGGTTTACTCCTACGAACTCCCGGCCCCTGTTTTGGCCCGCGGATTGCAAGTCTAGACGCGCCGATGGGAGGGATGTTCCGTACCCGGTTCGAGATGTCCGGGCCGGCCTCCTGTCATCCCGGCGAAAGCCGGGGCCTTCGGACGAGAAGTCACTGCGGCTCTCCCCGAGGTCCCGGCTTTCGCCGGGATGACGGAAGATTCACACCGGAGCCGCCGAATTCCGCCTGTGGTGCCAGGTGAAGATGGCGAAGGCGCCGCGGTGGGGGCTCCAGGCTTCGGCCAGCTTGCGGACCCGCTTTTCGGTCGGCTTTGCGTCGAGGCCCATGATCCGCCCGGTCTCGATCTGGACCGCGAGGTCGCCGGCCGGCCAGATGTCGGTCCGGCCTTCGGCGAAGAGCAGGTAGACTTCCGCGGTCCAGCGGCCGATTCCCTTCACGCGGACCAGCTCGGCGATCGCTTCCTCGTCGTCCGCGGGCAGCCCGGCGAAGTCGAGCCGCCCCGAAACCACCTCCTCGGCGAGGCTTCGGGCGTAGGAGGCCTTCTGCCTCGACAGGCCGGCCGAGCGGAGAGTCTCGTCCGAGGCGGCGAGCAGCACCTGGGGATCCGGGGGGTCGCCGACGGCGGCGGTGAGCTTCGCCCACAAGGACGCGGCCGAGGCGACCGACACCTGCTGGCCGACGATGGCGCGAAGCAGCGTCTGATAGCCGGGCTCGCTGATCCGCGGCTCGGGATAGCCGACCTCGGCCAAAGCGGCGGCGATGCGGGGCTCGCGCGCGGCAAGCGCGTCCAGCGAATTGCGCAAGTCCTCGGCGGAGATCCCCACAATTGCTCCCTTGTTTTAGTCAACGCCGCCTAGCATATCGCCCAGCCATGGCGAAGCTGACCATCATCAACCGCGACGGAGCGGAAAAGACCATCGAGGGCAAGGACGGCTGGAGCGTGATGGAGAATATCCGCGACGCCGGCTTCGACGAGCTTCTCGCTCTGTGCGGCGGCTGCTGCAGCTGCGCCACCTGCCACGTCCATGTCGATCCGGAATGGCTTGCCGCCTTGCCGCCGATGGGAGTCGACGAGGACGATTTGCTCGACACCACCGACCACCGGGTGGAGAGCAGCCGGCTGTCCTGCCAGATCAAGTTCGGCCCCGAATATGACGGGCTGAGGGTGCAGATCGCGCCGGAAGATCCTTACTGATCCAAATCCTCCCCATGCCCAGCATGGGGAGGGGGACCACCCGAAGGGTGGTGGAGGGGTAGAAGGCAGAAGCCTGCGCCATTCCCCTCCACCAGGCTTCGCCTGGTCCCCCTCCCCATCTCCGATGGGGAGGATTAATTCGCGAACCGGACCACCGCGGTCGGGACGGTCTTGCTGGCCGGGGTCACCCGCCAGACCACCTTCTTGCCCGGCCCGGGCGCCATGCCGTCCTCGTTATTCTGCATGACCAGCTCGGCGTCGGTGGTGAAGGTGAAGGTTCCGTCGCGCTCCTTGGGCCCGGAATCGGGCTTGGCGGCGGCGCCCATGTCCATGTCCTGGTCGCCGAAGGCGATCGCCTGGAGACGCGCGGTCCGGTCCTTGCGGACCTCGACGACCAGCCAGGGGATGATCGACTTGGCGTCCATGTTGACCGGATAGACGAAGCTCCGGTCGAGCTTGCCGGTCATCGAATAATCGACCCGGAACTTGTTCTTGCCGAGATACTGGACCGAGCGGTAGCCGACTTCCCTGGAGAGCGCCTCGGCGACGGCTTTGGCTTCCGCGACCTGCTGGGCGGTCTCGGCGGCGGGCGCCGCGGGGACGGCCGGAGCGGGAGTGGCGACGTTCACGAGGGCGTCGTCCACTTCGTTGAGCGAGTCCTCGCCCGAGGGCGCCGCGCCGGCGAGGCCGTCCTGCATCCCCTGCTGCATCGCCGACGCGGGATCGAGCAGGATGACCTCGCCGACATAGGTGAAGGTGAAGCTCCGGTCCTTGGCGATGTGGAGCGTCGAGACGAACTTGCCCGGGCTCAATATGCAGGACGAAAGCGTGAGCGCGGCCGCGGCCACGAACGCGAAACGCATGAACGACATGATTTACCCCCCCGAATTGTCCCCATAGGTTGTCGCCACCGCATATAGCGCGACGGCGGCGGCGTTGGAAACGTTGAGGCTTTCCATCCGGCTGCCGATCGGAAGCCGCGCCAGAGCGTCGCAATGGGCTTCGGTATTCTGCCTCATCCCCTCCCCTTCGGCGCCGAGCACAAGCGCCACCCGGGCCGGACCGACGGCCTGAGCGAGAGTCATGTCAGCTTCCCCTGTAAGGCCGATCCGCCAGAAGCCGGCCTCGGCCATTTCGTCCAGCGCCCGGGCGAGGTTGACCACCCGGACCCAGGGCACCGTCTCCAGAGCTCCGCTCGCGGCCTTGGCCAGCGCCCCGGATTCGGGTGGAGCGTGCCTGTCCTGGGTGACCAGGGCGAGAGCGTCGAACGCTGCCGCCGAGCGCAGGATGGCGCCGACATTATGGGGGTCGGTGACCTGGTCCAGCACGATGAGCGGCCGATGCTCAGGCGCGTCCTGCAGAATGTCGGCGAGCAGAAGGTCGTCCAGCCGCTCGACCTCGGCCACCAGCCCCTGGTGAGGCGCGTCCTTGGGTATGAGGCGGCCGAGATCGGCGGCGTCCGCAAAGGTGAACGGCACATGCTTCGGCAGGTCGACCTCCTCCGCGGCCTCGCGGGTCGCCCAGATCCGAACGATCTCGCGGTCGGGATTGTCGAGGGCGGCGCAAACCGCGTGGCGGCCCCAGAACCGAGGGCGGTTCTCAGGCTTCGAAGCGGTGCGGGCTTTGCGGCGCATCGCCCGTCCATGGCGGCACCCCGGCCGGCTGGCAAGCTCGCTCCCCATCCCGCGGATTCGGCGGAGCGAGCTCGCGCAAACCGACTCGGGCCGCGCCTGAATCTGATCAACGATGTCAAAGAGCCTGAGGGCGGAACAAAAAGGGAATATCATATAAGTTGGAATGGCGGAAATCCATTTTGTTCCGTTTCGGTTCTTGCACCCCTCAGGCCCTCATGAATTTAATCCAGGTTATCCCCGTTATCCCCGTTATCCACAGGCCCCGGGCCGATTCAGCGCTTGGAGCGACTCGGAAAATAGGTGCAATGATCTTCCTGTGGCAGGGAGCGGCCTTCCGGAAACGGACAGACGCTCCCAGGCACGGCCGAGCGGAGGTCGGCTGAAGTTCGCAAGAACGGAAGCTGGTCGAAGCAAGGTCCGGGCAACCGGAAGGAAGAAGCGCGAGGCGGCGGCGCAAGCCAAAGCCGAACCCACTTTCCTTCGAGGGTCCGGCGGAACCCGAAGCCCCCGGGCGGAAGGAACCGCGAAAGGACACGAAGAAGCTTCGCTTCGTCGCCGTCCGATAGGGAACCGGAGTTCGAAGCCGCAAGGCCGAGAAGGAAGGAACCCGCCAGGGAACCGAAGACCGGCCGCAAGGCAAGGATCGGAACCCGCAGGAACCGGAACCGGACCAGCAATGGTCCTGCGAAGGAACCTGAGGGACCGACCGGGGCCGCAAGGCCTCGGCCGGAACCTCCCTGGGAAAGGCGGTCACGCCTTCGGGCAGGACCAACGGAACCAGGGACAGTGGAGGCCGGCAGCAATGCCGGCCTCCATTTCGTTTTGGGGGCCTGTCGCGTCAGCCTGATTCGCCCGTCATCCCGGCGCAAGCCGGGACCTCGGGACAAGAAGGCTCGGCGGGTCTCCCCGAGATCCCGGCTTTCGCCGGGATGACGCGGCTATCACCCCATGGCCTCGCTTTCCGGGCTTGCCGTGCCGGCGCCGATCGATCCGGCGCCTTGAGTTCGGACCCGGGGGTTGATCGGCTTGCTGGTCCGGGACGCGCCCATTCAGCGGGCCACCATGGGCCGCGCCGGTCACCCCGCGAAGGCTGGGTTCCCAAGGGGTGAAGACCACCGAGGCTCCGTCGCTGCCGCGACTACAGGGGATCTAGCCTAGCTGTGCTGCCGGGTTACGGACCGGAGGTCGCCGCGACCACCGAGGACAGCAGAGTGCGCGCGACCCGCTCGCGGGGGCCGGCGGGGAGCGCGGCCACGGCCTCGTGCATGGCCGCGGCGCCGCGGCAGAGATGATCCGGGCTGGCGGCGGCGCGGCGCTCGCGATCGGCAAGCATGGCACGGACCGGCACCTCCGGTTCGATCCTCTCGACCGCGGTCAGCCAGGCGAGAAAATCCTCCTTTGTCGCCGGAGGAGTCGCGGTCGCCCGGAAACCCGCCTTGGCGGCTTCGACCAGCGCGATTCCATATTCGGCGAGACCGGCAGGCTCGGCGCCCGCCAGCGCCTCCCGGCTGAAGAAGCCGCGGTCGCCGACGGTCGCGCAGAGCCTGACGTCCTGCCGGCCCAGGGCACGAAGCATAGCCCCCTGCCGAGCTTCGATCGCCACCAGCGACGGCCCCGGAGCGCCGAGGATCGAGGCCCGCCGGCCGCGCAGAAAACGGTCGATACCCTGATAGGCGAGCCGCCTTGCCTCTTCCGGAGCCTGGCCGGCGAGGGTCGAGGCAATGGCCTGATGGTCGAGCGGGAAGTCGCGGCGGATCGCCGCGAGGATCGCGGCGGGGCCACCTTGCGGCGGCTGGGCGGCGGCCGGGTCGAGGCCGGCGGCGAGGATCAGGAGTGCGGCGAGGAGTCGCATCGGCGGGACTTTCGTTGCATGGGCGTCGCCTGGACTAGCCTACTGGCCGGGCGAGGCAAGCCGCGCCGGCGCGAGCGGCATAATCGCGCGGGGAGACGAGATGGACGATCCTGACGACCGGCTGGAGGGAGGCTGCGCCTGCCGCGGGGTTCGCTATCGCCTGCTCTCCGGCCCGCTTATCGTCCATGCCTGCCATTGCACCGAATGCCGGCGGCTGACCGGCACCGCCTTCGCCCTCAACGCCCTGATCGAGACGGAGCGGCTTCATATCCTCACCGGCGAGCCTGGTCCGGTCCCGGTCACCGGCACCAGCGGCAAGCCCCAGATCGTCTTCCGCTGCGCCGCCTGCCAGGTCGCCCTGTGGAGCCATTATCCGGGCGCCGGGGCGAAGCTGGCCTTCGTCCGGGTCGGAACGCTCGACCTGCCCGAGCGCCTGCCGCCGGACATCCACATCTACACCTCCACGAAGCTGCCCTGGCTGCAGCTTCCCGACGGCGCCCGGGCCGTGCCGGAATATTATTCGTCGAAGGAGGTCTGGTCCGCCGACAGCCTGGCGCGGCGGGAGCGGCTGCGAAGCGCCTAGCGCCCAGGGCCTATCGACATTCAGTTTCGCCGCATTCTTAATTCCTCCCCTGCATTTGCAGGGGAGGGGGACCATGCGAAGCATGGTGGAGGGGCCCTGCGGACTCCGAAGAACCCCTCCACCGCGCTTCGCGCGGTCCCCCTCCCCGCGAAATCGCGGGGAGGAACTAGGCTGATTCGACATTCAGCAGCACCAGAAGCCGAGTGAGGCGAGGTAGAGGCTGGCGAGGTAGTTTTCCGGCAGCCGGTCGTATCGGGTGGCGATGCGGCGGAGCTGCTTGAGCTTGCCGATGGTGCGTTCGAT
>DASVVM010000035.1:0-22149 GCA_036386555.1 Allosphingosinicella sp. | reverse complement strand
TCAGCCGCGGCGGCCGGTGGCGTAGCGGCTCGCCCAGCGGACGGGAGCGTCGCCGGCGACGGTGCGGACGAAGCAGGCGCCGCCTTTGGCCTGGATCGAGCGGCAGGTGCGGCCCGCCGCCTCGCGGCTTGCGAAGCCGGCGACCGAGAGGCGGTGGAGCTTGCCGCGGCCCGGAACCGTGACGGTCGTGCTGAGCGGGGTCAGATCGGCCAAGCCGAAGCGCTTCAGCATCTGGGCCCAGGCCCGCTCCACCGACGAGGAGGAGGAATAGGCGCCGAGCTGGACGGCGAAACGGCCGGGACCGGAAGCGACGGCGCGGGCCGGCCGGCGCGGGGCTTCGAAGCGGGGGGCGATCGGCTCGATGGTGCGGGCCGGAGCGCTGACCGAAGGCTGGGGCGTGACCAGCGCCTGCACCGCTTCGGCGTAGAGCGGGCGGGTCTCCTCGGCGGGAGCGGTGACGGCGGCCTCGGCCGCGGCGCGCTCGCTGACCCATTGCGGCAGGTCGGTGGTGGCGATCTGGACAGGCTCGGCCTGCGGCGCCGGGGCCGGGTCGGCCTGAGCGACTATCACGGGTTCCGGCGCCACGTCAGCCTGGGCAAGGGCGGGCACGGCGGCGGGCACCGTCTCGGGCGCCGGCTCGGGAAGCGGCCCGGCGGCGGCGAACGCCGTGCCTTCGGGCTGTACGGGCGCCAGAGCGAGCCGGACCGGCTGGCCCGGATCCTCGGCAGGCGTGACCCCGAGCAGGGCGGCGACCTGGATCGCGCCGCCTCCGGGCTGCGCGAGCGAGGCCCATTGCTGGAGGCGCGGGGCGAGATCGGTGGGCGAGAGGTCCTGGGCCGCGGTGACCCGGGCCTTGTCCCAATCGCCGGCAAGCGCGTAGGAGAGCGCGAGATTCTGGCGGACCCGGGCGGTCGCTCCGGGCGCGCGGGCCGCGGGCTCGAGCAATTCGATGGCCCTGCGCGCCTCGCCGGCGAGCGCGTAGGCGAGGCCGATATCGGCCGGCGAAGCGGTCTCTGCGAGACGGTCGAGCTCGGCGACGGCGCCGGCCGGGCGGCCGAGAGCGATCCGGGCGAGCGCGATGCTGAAGGACGCGCGCGAATTGGCCGGATCGAGCTGCTTGACGTCGGCGAACGTCGCTTCGGCGGACTGGAAGCGGCCGTTCTTCAGATAGAGGTCGGCGAGGATCATCCGGTAGCCGACGTCGCGCGGGCTCAATTCGACGGCGCGCTCGGCGAAACCGAGGCCCTCGGCAAAGTCGCCCTTCTGAACCGCGTCCTGCGCCTTGGCGTAGAGCGAAGCCGCTTCCCCCTCGGATTTGGGAGCCTTGGTCGAGGCCGAGGCGATCCGCGAGCCGGGTGCCCCGCAGGCGACCATGGTCGTTCCGATCGCCAAGGCGGAAACCGCGAACTTCAGTGCGACGCTCTTGTTCATCTTACCCACTCCCGCTCAACGCCGGTCCGCCTGCCCCGCAGCGGCCCCGGACAGGGCCTCCAGCTCGGGCAGCGAATCGAGGAAATCATCGAGCGCCTCGGTGACCAGCTGCTGCGCCGATCGGCGCGACAGGGCACAGGCGAGACGCAGCTTCAAATGGCGCTCCGGATCGAGGCGGAGGGTGAAGGCGGCCTTGGCCCGGACCGCGGCCGCGGGCGCGCGGGCCGGACTGACGCGGGACCGGGGCAGCTTGACCACCCGGGCTTCGCTCGGCGCCTGGACCTCGGGCTCGGGCGCTTGCGGCGCTTCAAGCTCGGCTTCGGGCTCGGGCTCGGGCTCGGGCTCGGGGACCGGGGCAAGCCGGGCTTCCAGCTCGCGCTGCTGCTCGACCACCGCCGGCGGTTCCGAATGGGTCCGGCCGCCGGGCGCCGGCGTGAGCGCCTCGATCGAGCTCGGCACATGCTCCGGCAGCTCATGGGCTTCGTTTATGTCGTGGAGCGAGGCGGGCCCGTTGCCCATGTCGTTCCAGCCCAGATCCTCGAGGCTCGAGCCGAAGCTTCCGAAGCCCTGCGGGCGCATCGCCGGCTTGGCGGCGCCCTTGCGGGCGAGGAGGCCTGAAGAAAGGGAAGCGAAAGGCTTGGTCTCGGCCATCTTCACGCCCCCCTTACTGGCCGACCACGCGGCGGCCGAAGCCCCCGGCGGGTCGAGCGCTTGCGGGGTGGGCCGAGAAACCCTGGGACGCCGAGAAGACGGTGCGTCGGAAATTCTTCTCGAGCCGGTCGGCGACATAATCCCAGAGCTCGACCACCTCCTTGGCGGACTTGCTGTTGGGATCGACCTCCATCACCGTCCGTCCGTCGATCATCGAGGCGGCATAATCGGTGCGATGGTGGAGCGTTACCGGAGCGACGGTGCCGTGCTGCGAAAGCGCGACGGCGGCCTCGTAGGTGATCCGAGCCTTGGGAGTCGCCGCGTTGACGACGAAGATGAGCGGCTTTCCGGCGCGCTCGCAAAGATCGACGGTGGCGCCGACGGCGCGCAGATCGTGCGGGCTCGGCCGGGTCGGGATGAGGATCAGCTCGGCGACCTGGATGACGCTCTGGATGGCCATGGTGATGGCGGGAGGCGTGTCGATCACGGCGAGCTTGAAGCCCTGCTGGCGCAGGATCTCCAGATCGGCCTGGAGCCGGGCGACCGTGGTCTGGGCGAAAGCGGGCATCTCGGCCTCGCGCTCGTTCCACCAGTCGGCGAGCGATCCCTGCGGATCGATGTCGATGAGGCAGACCGGGCCTGCGCCCGCCCTTTCCGCCTGGACGGCGAGATGGCCGGACAAGGTGGTCTTGCCGGATCCCCCCTTCTGCGACGATAGTGCCAAAACGCGCATGTTTTCCCCTCGGGCTCGCGATCCTTGCCGTCCGTTTGCGCCGCCTTTGGCTAAAATCCGGTTAACGCGAACGGAGGGGCGTCGCCTTTTTGTGCGCATCGCCGTCATCCCGGCGAAAGCCGGGACCTCAGGCCGGAAGAGTCTCGGCGGGTCTCCCCGAGGTCCCGGCTTTCGCCGGGATGACGGGGTGGATCGACGCCTTTATGCTAAGGGCGAATTAAGGATTTTCGGCTAGCTGCGGGACATGAAAACCCTTTCCCGCGCGGGAGACAATATGATGCGCTTTTCCGGTCGGCCCCTGCTCGCAGCCTGTGTGGCGACGGCTTTGCTAATCCTCGGCGCCCAGGCCGGAGCCGGCGCCGCGCCGTCCGACGTGAAGGCGGGAATCGACCGCTGGACCCGCGGCGATTATGCCGGCGCGGTCGCCCAGTGGCGGCCGCTCGCCGAAGCGGGCAATGCCGATGCCCAGTTCAACCTCGGCCAGGCCTATAAACTGGGCCGCGGAGTCCCGGCCAATGCCGCGACCGCGCTGAGCTGGTACCAGAAGGCCGCCCGCCAGGGCCACGAGCAGGCCCAGGTGAATGTCGGGCTGCTCCTTTATAATGGCGGCCGCCGCCAGGAGGCCCTGCCCTGGATCCGCAAGGCGGTCGAGCTCGGCGATCCGCGCGCGCAATATATATTGGGCACCGAGCTGTTCAACGGCGACCTCGTCGCCAAGGATTGGCCGCGCGCCTACGCCCTGATGCTCAGGGCCGCCGACGGCGGCGTTCCGCCCGCCGCCGACAACCTCAAGGCGATGGAGCGGCACATACCGGCCGACCAGCGCCGCCAGGGAGTCGCCCTCGCCCAGCGCATGGGCCGGCCTGCCGGCCCGGGCGGGATGAAGACCAACGTCTTCGCTTCCGCCCCGGTCGCGGTCGCAACGCCGCGCCCGGCCCCGGTCAAGGCGACCGGCCCGGGCCCGCAGCGCCGCCCCGCTCCGGCTCCGGCCGCCGCCGGCGGACGCTGGCGGGTCCAGCTCGGCGCCTTCGGAAGCGCCGGCGGCGCCCAGCGCGCCTGGGCGGGCCTCAAGGGCAAGGTCGGCGCCTTCGCGTCGCTCCAGCCCAATTATGTCCCGGCCGGAGCGGTCACCCGCCTCCAGGCCGGGCCGCTGGCCAGCAGGGCCGCCGCCGACCGGGTCTGCGCGGCCGCCAAGGCGGCGGGCGCGGCCTGCTTCCCGGTCGCGCCTTAACCGAATTTTCGTGCGTGCCCGGCTATGATTGTCCTTGAATTTGGGGGGACGAGCATGGCGGCGGTCGGAAGGATCGGGAGCGGAAGCCGGATGGCGTCGCGCTGGCGGCGGCGGCGGATGTGCGTCCTCGTCGCCGGAGCCCCCGCCCCCGCGGCGTTGCGCACCATCTCCGCAAGCGGCGCCTTCCTCGAGACCAACGCCCGCCCGGCCCTCGGCGACTCCGTCGAGCTTCGCCATCCCGAAGCCGGGGCGATCGGCGCCACGGTGCGTTCGCTGGCGCCGGACGGGGTCGAGCTCGGCTTCCCGCTCGGCGAGGCCTCGGTCGCCTTCGCCCTCGCCGCCATCGCCGCCGACATGACCCGCCCGTAATTGGTGTCGGTAATTGGTGCCAGGCACCAATTTTCAAGTTGTTGATTTTCACACCAATTTTCAACTCGTTGTCATCGCTCCCATTCCTTGCTCGCCCAGCCTTGCGCGTAGAGGAGGGCGGTGAGGTCGTTGTGGAAGATCGCCGAATCGGCCGCGGCGGCGGCGGCGGGCTTGGCGTGGTAGGCCACCCCCAGACCGGCTTCTCTCAGCATGGGAACGTCGTTGGCGCCGTCGCCGACCGCGAGCGTCTCTCCGGCGCGAAGGCCGCGTTCGGCGATCGCGTCGAGCAAGGCCAGCCTCTTGCCCTCGGCGCCGAGCACCGGCGGGAGCACCTTGCCGCTGAGCCTGCCCGCTTCCATCCCGAGGCGGTTGGCGACGACCCGGTCGAAGCCGATCTCGGCGCCGACGGGATCGGCGAAGCGGGTGAAGCCGCCCGAGACGAGGATGGTGAAAGCCCCTTCCCGCTTCATCGTCCGGACCAGGGCGCGCGCGCCGGGGGTCAGCCTCACCCTTTCCTCGCGGCAGCGGTCGATCGCGGCTTCCTCGAGTCCGGCGAGAAGCGCGACCCGCTCGGCCAGCGCCGCCTCGAAGCCGATCTCGCCCCGCATCGCCCGCTCGGTGACCGCCGCAACCTGCGCCTTCACCCCCGCATAATCGGCGAGCTCGTCGATGCACTCGACGGAGATCATCGTCGAATCCATGTCCGCGACGAGAAGCCGGCGGCGGCGCGACGCCTCGCCCTGGACGATCACGTCGACCCCGTCGATCAGCCCCTCCAGCGCGGCCCGGGCCGGTCCGGTCGGGGCCGGGAAGAGGAGGTCGCAGGCCTTGTCCTGCTCGATCCAGCTGCGGCCGAAAGGCGCGATCCCGGCCGCGGCGAGAGCGTCCGAGGCCGCGGAAATATCGCCGCCGGCGAGCCGTTCCTTTGCTATCAGCGTGGCGATGAACATGGCTTCCTCTCCGGACAGGCGGCTGGCGCTTATCGCGGGGCCGACCGCGAGCGGCAAGTCGGCCCTGGCGCTGGCGCTCGCCGAGGCTGCCGGCGGCCTTGTGATCAACGCCGACAGCGCTCAGGTCTATTCGGATCTGCGCATAGTCTCAGCCCGGCCGACCGCCGAGGACGAGGCTCGCGCGCCGCACCGTCTCTACGGCTATCGCGACGGCGCGCAGGCCTGCTCGGCGGCCGGCTGGGCGGCGGACTCGAAGCGGGCGATCGCGGAGGCGCGCGAGGCGGGCCGGCTGCCGATCCTGGTCGGCGGCACCGGCCTCTATATCCGGACCCTGCTCGACGGGATCGCTCCGGTGCCCGAGATCGATCCCGCCATACGGGCGGCGGTCAGGTCATATTCGGTCCTGCATAATTATGCAGCGCTCCAGCAGGAGGATCCGGCCGCGGCCGAGCGGCTCCGGCCGACGGACTCGACCCGGGTCGCGCGCGCCCTGGAAGTGATCCGCTCGACCGGACGGCCGTTGGCGGAGTGGCAACAGGAGCGGTCGGGCGGAATATCCGGCGAGGTCGAGCTCGCCCCGCTGATCCTCCTGCCCGAGCGCGACCGGCTCTACGCCCGTTGCGACGAGCGGTTCGAAAGAATGATGTCGAAAGAGGGGCTTGAAGAGGTCCGCTCGCTTCTGGAGCGAAGACTGAACCCCTTGCTTCCGGTCATGCGCGCGATCGGGGTGCGCGAGATCGCGGCCTTTCTGCGCGGCGAGACGGGCCGCGACGAGGCGCTCGCGGCGGGCCGGACCGCGACCCGCCAATATGCCAAGCGCCAATATACCTGGTTCTCCCGCCAGACGCCTGCCGACTGGCCGCGCTTCGCCGGGCCGCTCGATTGCGGCGGGCTGGCAAATGCCCTAGCCGATCTTGATGCACGTCTATCGCGATGAGGATGCGGACCTCGCGCTGATCCGCGGCCGCCGGGTCGCAGTGATCGGCTACGGCAACCAGGGTCGCGCCCAGGCCCTCAACCTGCGCGACAGCCAAGTCGCCGTCGCAATCGCGCTTCCCGAAGGGTCGGCCAGCCGCGCCCGCGCCTCCGGCGACGGATTTGACGTCATGACGGCGGCCGAGGCCTCTGAAGAGGCGGACGTCGTCGTCATGCTCGCGGCCGACGAGCTTCACTCGAAAATCTATTCCGACGCGGTCGCCCCGAACCTGCGCCAGGGCGGCGCCCTCGTCTTCGCCCACGGGCTCAGCATCCGCTTCGGACTGATCGAACCGAGGCCGGACCTGGACGTGGTCCTGGTCGCGCCGAAGGGACCCGGGACGGCGCTTCGGCGCGAATATGAGCAGGGCGGCGGTCTCATCGCCTTGTTCGCCGTGCACCAGGACCCGGCGGACCGGGCCGGGCCGCTCGCGCTCTCCTACGGCGCGGCGATCGGAAGCGGCCGTGCGGGAATGCTCAGGACCAGCTTCGCCGAGGAGTGCGAGGCCGATCTGTTCAACGAGCAGGCCGTGCTGTGGGGGGCGATCCCGGAGCTTATCCATGCCGGCTTCGAGACCTTGGTGGATGCAGGCTTCGCCCCGGAAATCGCTTACTTCGAGTGTCTTACCGAGGTGAAGTTGATATCCGATCTCATCTATGAACGCGGCATAGCCGGAATGCGCGAGGCGATCTCCAACACCGCCGAGTTCGGAGCCCTGAAAGGCGGAACGAGGATCGTTACGGCCGATACGAGGACCGAGATGCGCCGGATCCTCCGCGAGGTCCGCGGCGGCGGCTTCGTCCGGGAGCTGATCGCGGACGCCGAGGCCGGATACCCCCGCCTGAAGGCGAGCCGGGCGCAGGCCGCCGCCCACCCGATCGAGCAGGTCGGGGCTCGCCTCAGGGCGCTGGCCGGCCGGGACGGCAATGGCTGAGGGGGGCGCCTCGCGCCGGCGCCGGCTGCTCGAAGGCGCTTTCGTCGCGCTCGTCGGCGCCGGGACCGTCTGGGCGGGATGGGGATATTGGAGCGACCGCCGGTTCGCCGATCGATTCACCCGGGTCCATCTCGGGATGGACCGCGAGTCGGTCGTAGCCGCCCTCGGCGGCCCCGACTGGGAAGGCCCGTGCACAGGCTATGTCGGCTATCTGCCGAGGGAGGGTTGCGTCGGGGAGCTCGGCTATTCCTCCGCCTTCGCGCCGGTGCGCCCGCTCTACTACATGATCCAGCTGGACCGGAGCGGAAAGGTTATCGAGGCCGAGCCGGTCCGCAGCCGGTGAGAATGGGGCGAAAAATCCTCCCCGACATTTGTCGGGGAGGGGGACCGCGCGAAGCGCGGTGGAGGGGGCTTCAGAGTCGGGAAGGCCCCTCCACCATGCTTCGCATGGTCCCCCTCCCCTGCAAAGCAGGGGAGGACTATTGATCGAAACGGGCCGATTGACCCCGATCCGGCCTTGAGCTTAACGGCTTCGCGCATGAGCGTCCGTCCCCGCCCCGCCTGGCTGCCGCCGCCCGACGGCTCGCGCGATCGGCGAATCGAGGATCCGACCAACCATTGGGTCGTCCATCTCGCCGGCCGGATGCTTCTCCCGCTGGCGCTGAAGGCGAAGGTGTCGGCGAACATGGTGTCGGTCGCCGGGCTGGCCGTCGGCACCGGTTCGGCCCTCGCCTATCTCGGCTGGCGCGATCCGGCGCTTGCCACTCTCGGTTTCCTGCTGACCATCGCCTGGCTGGTCTTCGACGGCCTCGACGGAATGGTCGCCCGGGCCACCGGCACGGCGAGCCCGCTCGGCCGCTTCATGGACGGCCTGTGCGACCATGGGGTGTTCCTGATCCTCTATCTCGCTCTCGGGGCCTCGATCGCCACCCCCGAGGCCTGGATCACCGGCACCGTCGCCGGCCTCGTCCACGGCGTCCAGGCCAACCTCTTCGAGAGCGAGCGGGGCCGCTACCAGCGGAGGGTCCGCGGCGATCCCGGCAGCGACGCCCCTCCCCCCTCGACCAACCCGGTGATGCGCGTCTACGACCGACTCGCGGGCTCGCTCGACCGCCTCGCCGGCCGCTTCGACCGGGTTCTCGGCGCGGCGCCCGACCGCCGCGCTCTGGCCGCGGCCTATGCCGAAAGCGCCGCGCCCGCCCTGAAGCTGCTCAACCTGCTCAACGCCAACGCCCGGATCGTCGCCCTCTACGCCGCGTGCCTGGCCGGCGACCCGATGCTCTTCTGGTGGTGGACTTTGGGGCCGCTGACGCTCGTGACGGCGGCGGGCCTCGTCTGGCACCGGCGGATCGAGGCCCGGCTGTCGGCCAAACATAAAGGCCCCTCGCAATAATTTCAGACACTTGGAAATTGGTGCCTGGCACCAATTTCAAATAGGGCACCCATTTCCAACAGGGTTCAGCGCCTCGGCCCCTCCACGGGGATGTCGAAATGGAGCACCTCCTCGCGGCGGCCCATCTTCTCGTAGAGCGCGACGGCCGGTGCGTCCTCATAGTCGGCCTGGACGAAGATCACCCAGGCGCCGCGCTCCGCGGCGATCTCCCGGCAGCGCTCGATCAGCGCGGTCGCGATGCCGCGGCGCCGATGGCCCTGCGCCACCGCGAGGTCGTAAATGTACACCTCCCGCCGGGCGCGCTCGAGCTTGTCGAGCTCGTAGGCGACGAGGCCTCCGACGACTTCGCCGTCCGATAGGGCGGCGAGCGCGATTACATGCGCCTTGCCCAGCAGCTCGGCGAGATAGGCCTCGGAAGGCGGATCGCCCTCATAGGTCTCCGGCTCGTCGAATGCCTTGCCGAACAATTCGTTGACGCGCCGGGCCAGATCGACGTCGTCGGCGCCGAGCCTGCAAAGATTGAATCGGCCCTCCATCAATTCCTCCCGAATCCAATTGGCGCCTGGCACCGATCCGGCGGCATCCGACCAGTCAATCTGGAAGCCGGACGACGCGGAGCCTCGTCGCGTCGGCAATGCACACCCTCTGCATTCGGCCCGATCGCCGTTGCTCCAAAGGACAGACCTGGAAGTCAGCAAAGACATGGGTCTCGAAGGCCCCGCCAGCGAAAGCGGTCCGGACGCGTAGCGGCAACATCGCGCCGCTTTCGGTTTCCTGCGCTGACCTGCCAGCGACTCCAAGCAGGCGCGGTGAGCCGACGATCCAGATTCGGAACGTTGGATTGCCGTTATATGCAGTCAGGCGGCCGTGGACCTGGTGGCATTGACCGATCCCCTGGGACCTGTCCAGGCACCAGGATTGAACGGAGCCCTTCCCCTCAGCCGCCTGCAGCGACAGCATGGCGAGCAGCGCGAAGCTGATGGATCTCCTCATTTCCGCCCGAACAATTTCTCGATGTCGCCATGCGCCAGCTTCACCCAGGTCGGGCGGCCGTGGTTGCACTGGCCGCTGTGCGGGGTGACCTCCATCTCGCGGAGCAAGGCGTTCATCTCGGCGACGGAGAGGATTCGGCCGGCGCGGACCGAGCCGTGGCAGGCCATGGTGGCGGCGACATGGTCGAGCCTCTCCCTGAGGGCCAGAGCGTCGTCGAAGGCGGCGAGCTCGTCGGCGAGATCGGTGACCAGGCCCCTGACGTCGCCGTTGCCGAGGATGGCGGGGGTGGCGCGGACCAGCATGGCGCGCGCGCCGAAACGTTCGAGCTCCAGGCCCATTTCGGTGAGCTCGGCGATTCGGGCCTCGAGCCGATCGCAGGCGGGCTCGTCCAGCTCGACCACTTCGGGGAGGAGAAGGGCCTGGCGGGCGACCGCGCCGTCGGCCAGCGCCCGGCGCATCCGTTCGAGCACCAGCCGTTCGTGGGCGGCGTGCTGGTCGACGAGGATGAGTCCGTCCTCGGCCTCGGCGACGATGTAGGTGGCGGCGACCTGGCCCCGGGCGACCCCGAGCGGGAAGCTGTGGGCCTCGGGCGGCGGCGCGAAGGCGGATTCGCCGCGGGCCTGGGGAAGGTAGTCGGAGCGGGACTCGTTGAAGCGGTTAAGCCCCTCCCCTTCAGGGGAGGGGTTGGGGGTGGGGCCTGTGTAGGTGAAGAGGCCGGGTCGAGAGGACGGCGACATCCCCCACCCCAACCCCGCCCCTGAAGGGGAGGGGCTTTCGGTCCGCCACGGCACGTCGACCGCCGCCCTCTGGACGCTTCGGAAGCCCGCCGAGTCCAGAGCATGCCTCAGCCCGCCCACGATCAGGCCCCTGATCCCGGCCGGGTCGCGGAAGCGGACCTCGGTCTTGGCGGGGTGGACGTTGACGTCCACCTCGTCGCCGGGAAGGTCGATGAACAAGGCGATGACCGGGTGGCGGTCGCGGGCGAGAAGATCCTGGTAGGCGGCGCGGACGGCGCCGATCAGGAGCCGGTCCTTCACCGGGCGGCCGTTGACGAACAGATATTGGTGGTCGGCGACCCCGCGGTTGAAGGTCGGAAGGCCGGCCACTCCGCCGAGCCGGGCGGGGCCGCGGTCGTAGTCGACGGCGACGCTGTTCTCGTGGAGGGCCCGGTCGGTGAGCGCGGCGACGCGCGCCGGCCGGTCCTCGCCGGGCTGGACGGTGAGGGTCCGGCGGCCCTCGTGCTCGAGGCTGAAGCCGATGTCGGGCCGGGCCATCGCCAGCCTCTTCACGACGTCGAGGCAGGCGGCATATTCGGACCGTTCCGAGCGAAGGAACTTGCGCCGGGCGGGGACCCGGGCGAACAATTGCTCGACGCGGATCCGCGTGCCGGGCGGGAGCGCCGCCGGCCCCTCCCCTTCGAGCCGACCGTTGTCGACGATTCGCGACCAGCCGTCGGACCCTCGAATGCGGCTCTCGACGGTCAGTCGGGCGACGCTGGCGATCGACGGAAGCGCCTCGCCGCGGAAGCCCAGGGTGGTGACCGCCTCGATCTCCTCGCCGGGGAGCTTGGAGGTGGCGTGGCGCTCGAGCGCGAGGGCCATGTCGGCCGGACTCATCCCGCAGCCGTCGTCGGCGACCTCGATCCGCTCGGTGCCGCCGCCGCCCAGCGAGATGGCGATCCGCGCGGCGCCGGCGTCGATCGCGTTCTCGACCAGCTCCTTCAACGCGCTGGCCGGTCTTTCCACCACTTCACCCGCCGCGATGCGGTTGACCAGATGCTCGGGCAGGCGGCGTATTGACATCGATCCGGTCACTAGACCAAGCGGCGCTATCCCAACAGGCTTGTTAACTCATTTGTGGAACAAGGCGACGGGCCATCCTATAGAGAAAGGCGAGCGCGCCGGGCACCATGCCATGGCGGCGTTTTAGAGAAGCGGGACCCAACTCGATGTCACTCATGCGTTTCTTCAAGTTCCCCTCCCACGACATGGCGATCGATCTCGGCACTGCCAACACGGTGGTCTACGTCCGGGGCCGGGGCGTCGTCCTGAACGAGCCGTCGGTGGTCGCGATCGAGACGATCAACGGGGTGAAGCGCGTGAAGGCGGTCGGCGACGACGCCAAGATGATGATGGGCAAGACCCCCGACCAGATCGAGGCGATCCGCCCGCTGAGGGACGGAGTCATCGCCGACATCGACGTCGCCGAGCAGATGATCAAGCATTTCATCCAGAAGGTCCACGGCAAGCGCCGATTCCCGCGCTGGCCGGAGATCGTGATCTGCGTGCCTTCGGGCTCGACCTCCGTCGAAAGGCGCGCCATCCGCGACGCCGCCTCCAACGCCGGCGCCTCGCAGGTGTGGCTGATCGAGGAGCCGATGGCCGCCGCGATCGGCGCCGACATGCCGGTGACCGAGCCGATCGGATCGATGGTCGTCGACATCGGCGGCGGCACCACCGAGGTCGCCGTGCTCTCGCTCCGCGGCCTCGCCTACACCACCTCGGTGCGGGTCGGCGGCGACAAGATGGACGAGGCCATCTCCTCCTACGTGCGGCGCAACCACAACCTCCTGATCGGCGAGGCCACGGCCGAGCGGATCAAGAAGCAGGTCGGGATCGCCAAGGCGCCGACCGACGAGAACGGCAATCCGTCCGACGGCCTGTCGGTCCACATCAAGGGCCGCGACCTGGTCAACGGAGTCCCCAAGGAGATCACGATCAACCAGCGCCAGATCGCCGAGGCTCTGTCGGAGCCGGTCGGTACGATCGTCGAAGGAGTCAGGATCGCGCTCGAGAATACCGCTCCGGAGCTCGCCGCCGACATCGTCGACCAGGGCATCGTCCTGACCGGCGGAGGCGCTCTCCTTCAGGGACTGGACGAGGTGTTGCGGGACGAGACGGGGCTTCCGGTCACCGTTGCCGACGATCCGCTGACCTGCGTGGCCATCGGCACCGGCCGGGCGCTCGAGGAGGAAATCTTCCGCGGCGTTCTGCTGACCGCCTGAGCGCCGGGCCTGGGAGGCTCATAGATGGCGCCGCCATCGACCCGCCGCCCCGGCTTTTCGCGCCGGGCGCAATACGGGCTGTTCCTGTCCTATGTGCTCGCCGTCGGGGGCGTGCTGTTCGCCGGGCTGCTGCTCGTCATCGCGATCGTCGACCCGAGCGGGTTCAACGCCTTGAAGGGCGTGGCGCTCGACGTGACGAGCCCGGTGTCCTCGGCCGGACGCGGAACGTCGCGCTTCCTGGGTGGGATAAGCGAAACGATCGGCAATTACGTTCAGGCGGGCAGCCAGAATGCCGAGCTGAAGCGGAGGCTCGACGCCGCCCGGCGAAAGCTGATCGAGGCGCAGGCGACGGACCTCGAGAACAAGCGGCTGAAGGCCCTCCTGGGCCTGACCCGCGAGACCCAGGACCCGGTCGCCGTGACCCGGATCGTCGGTTCCTCCTTCGCGTCGGTCCGACGGCTCGCTACCCTCTCCGCGGGCGCCTCCGCGGGAGTCCAGCCGGGCCAGCCCGTCCGCTCCGCCGACGGCCTCGTCGGCCGGGTGATCGAGACCGGGCGCTGGGCGAGCCGGGTCCTGCTCGTCGCCGACAGCGCCAGCAACGTGCCGGTCCGGCTGGTCCGCGACGGAACCGCGGCGATCGCCACCGGCCACGGCGACGGGACGATCGACCTCAAGACCCTCGAGGTGGGGAGGAATCCGTTCCGCCGCGGCGACGTGCTGGTGACGTCCGGGGTCGGCGGAGTCTATCCGCCCGACATTCCGGTCGCGGTGGTGGTGTCGGTGGCCGGCGACCGGACGGTGGCCAAGCCGCTCGCCGATCCGGCCAATGTCGAATATGCGATGGTGCTGAAGATCTACCAGCCGCTCGCCGACGTTCCGCTGTCCGAGACGACCGAAAGCGCCTTGACGGGAGCCGGGCAATGAGCCGGATCGCCGGATCCAGCCGCGACGTCGCCCTCCTCGGCTTGCGCCGCCAGTGGGTGCCGATCCTGAGCACTCTGGCCGCCTCGCTGCTCGCCCTTTTCCCCTATGTGGCGAGCCGGCCGATCGGCCCCGATTTCGCCTATCTCGTTCTCCTCGCCTGGCGGCTCCTGAGGCCGGAAATGTGGCAGGCGCACACCGCCCTCCCGCTCGGCCTGTTCAACGACCTCGTCGCCGGGCTGCCGATCGGCCAGTCCATGGCTTTGTGGACCCTGACCTTCCTCATCCTCGACATCGTCGACAGCCGGGTCGGCTGGCGGGACTATTGGCTGGACTGGCTGTTCGCCGCGGCCGCGATCCTCTTCTACACGGCGGGCGGCTGGTACGTCGCCCGCCAGATGGGCAGCGTGACCCCCTTCGCGATCCTCTGGCCGCAGCTCGCCCTGTCGGTCTTCGCCTATCCCTTGGTGTCGCGTCTCGTCGTCGCCCTCGATCGCTGGCGTCTGCAGCGATGATGAAGAGGCGCAACCGGCCGGTCATCACCGAGAGCAGCCAGCTCTTCACCTTCACCCGGCGCGCCATGGTGCTGGGCGGATTCCAGGGCTTGCTCGGAGCGGCCCTGGCGGGCCGGATGGCCTATATCTCGATCGCCGAGAACGAGCGCTACAAGCTGCTTTCCGAGAGCAACCGGGTGCAGCTCCGGCTGATCCCTCCGCGGCGGGGCTGGATCGTCGACCGGGCGGGCCAGCCGATCGCGATCAACCGCAGCGACTTCCGGGTCGACCTCATCCCGGACCGGCTGAAGGAGCCCGACCGGATCATCGCCGAGCTCGTCCGCCTGCTGGACCTCCCGCAGGACGAGGTCGACCGAATCCGGGAGGAATTGAAGCACGCCGCCGGCTACCAGCCGGTGCCGGTCGCGGAGAACCTCCCGTTCGCGAAATATGCGGCGGTGACCATCCGCCAGCCCGAGCTCCCGGGGGTCGCGCCGCTCAGGGCCTTCTCGCGCTTCTATCCCGACGGCGCCGCCGTCGCGCATCTGGTCGGCTATGTCGGCACGCCCAACAAGACCGAGTATGAAAAGGAGGGAAAGGCCCCGCTGCTGATCACTCCCGGCTTCAAGATCGGCAAGGAAGGCGTCGAGAAGACGATGGAGATGCGCCTGCGCGGACGGCCGGGCGCGGAGCGGGTGGAAGTGACCGCGGGCGGCAAGCTGGTTCGACCGCTGTCCACCCTCCCCGACCAGACCGGCGGCGCTCTTCCGCTCACCATCGATGCCGGCCTGCAAACCTTCGCCGCCCGCCGCCTCGGCGAGGAATCGGGCTCGGTGGTAGTGCTCGACTGCTGGACCGGCGACATCCTCGCTCTGGCCTCGATGCCGGCCTACGATCCCAACAGCTTCACCGACGGGATCAGCCGCAACGAGTGGAAGATGCTCTCGGACGACGAGCGCAAGCCGCTTCTCAACAAGGCGCTGAACGGCCTCTATCCGCCCGGCTCGACCTTCAAGCCGATGGTCGCCATGGCCCTGCTCCAGGCGGGCATCGATCCCAAGGCGAGGATCAGCTGCCCCGGCGGCTTCCAGCTCGGCAACCGCTTTTTCCGCTGCCTCGGCCGCCACGGGCCGATGACCATGCACACCGCCATCGCCAGGAGCTGCAACACCTATTTCTACGCCATGGGGCGCCGCGCCGGGATCGACATCATCTCCGCGATGGGCAAGCGGCTCGGCTTCGGCCAGAAATTCGACATCCCGGTCGTCTCCCAGAATTACGGGACGATGCCGAGCGCGGAATGGAAGAAGGCGCGCTACGAAAGGAGCGCGAAGCTGGTCGAGCGGCCGGACTGGACCGAGTCCGATACGCTGAACACTTCGATCGGCCAGGGCTTCGTCATCGTCAATCCGCTCCAGCTGGCGGTAATGTCCGGAAGGATCGCCTCGGGCCGGGACATCCAGCCCAACCTCATCCACCGAAAGCGCCCCCCGGCCGCGGCCCTCCCCTATCCCAAGGAGCATTTCGACACGGTCCGGGCCGGAATGTGGGAGGTGGTGAACGGCGCCGGCACGGCCGGGCGAAGCAAGCTCGAGCTTCCGGGGATCGAGATGGGCGGCAAGACCGGCACGGCCCAGGTCCGCCGGATCACCGGCGGCCAGCGCGGCCAGTCCGGCGCCTGGAAATATCGCGACCACGGCCTGTTCGTCTGCTTCTCCCCGACCGCCAACCCGCGCTTCGCCTGCTCGGTGGTGATCGAGCACGGAATGGGCGGCGCCCGGGCGGCGGCGCCGGTCGCCAAGGACGTTCTCACCTATCTGTTCGACAAGCCGAAAGCGATGGCGGCGCTCGCCACCTTCGAGGAGCAGTGGGGCGGAACCCTCGCCGAGCGGATGGAGCGGCGGGCGCAAAGCTGGCTCGCCGCAGCCAAGGCCGAAAAAGCCGCGCGCGGCGGGGCGTCCGGGGCGGGCAACTGATGGAACGGGAATCGTTCGCTTGCGACTCGGGAGGGATCTCAGAGCCCCGTCATCCCGGGCTTGACCCGGGATCCATGAACACCGCGGCATCTCGTTCTCCACCGGCCGCGTTCATGGATTCCGGCTTTCGCCGGAATGACGGAAATAGCCGCGCATCGACGCGTTCGACCGGGACAGGCGCCTAATGGGTCTCGCCTTCGTCCCGGCGCCGCTGGCCACGCTGCCCTGGCGGATGCTCTGGATCGTCACCGCTCTCGGCGGCGCCGGAGTGCTCGGCCTCTATTCGGCCGCTGGCGGCTTCATGATGCCCTGGGCGCTCCCCCATCTCATCCGGTTCCTCGTATTCCTCGGGCTTGCCCTGGTCCTGTCGCGGTTCCGGCCGCAGACCTTCCACGATTTCGCCTTCTTCGCCTATGTCGGCGGAATCCTGCTGCTCATCCTGACCCTGATGCTCGGAGTCATCGGCGGCGGCGCTCGAAGCTGGCTGGAGCTGGGCTTCGTGAGGATCCAGCCGTCCGAGCTGATGAAGCCGATCATCGTCCTCACCCTGGCCCGCTTCTACGCCCACGTGCCGCCGGCCGAGATCCGCCGCCTGTGGGCGATGTGGCCGCTGGCGGCGATCCTCGGCCCGCCGCTCCTCCTCATCATCCTCCAGCCGGATCTCGGGACGATGATGCTGATCGTGCTCAACACCATCGCCTTGATGTTCCTCGCCGGACTGCCGCTGAGCTGGTTCATCGGCGGCGCCCTCGCCGTCGGGGCGGCGCTTCCGATCGTCTATTCCTTCCTTCTTCCGCACCAGCAGGACCGGGTCCTCATCTTCCTCAACCCGGAAACCGACCCGCTCGGCGCCGGCTACCACCTCACCCAGTCGAAGATCGCGATCGGTTCGGGCGGGGTCTTCGGCAAGGGCTTCCTGAACGGCACCCAGAGCCACCTCCATTACCTCCCCGAGCAGCATACCGACTTCATCTTCTCCGCCATCGCCGAGGAATGGGGGCTGATCGGGGGGTGCGTCCTGATCCTGCTCTTCTTCCTGCTGCTGCGCTGGGGGATGAGCGTCGCGCTGGACGCCAAGGGGCGGTTCGAGCGGCTCGCCGCGGCGGGGCTGACCCTCACCATCTTCTTCTACATCGCCGTCAATTTGATGATGGTGATGGGCCTCGCGCCCGTCGTCGGTATCCCCCTCCCCCTCGTCTCCTACGGCGGCTCGGCGATGCTGACGGTGATGATCTGCCTTGGAATGCTGATGGCGATCGAACGCAGCAACCGGGGTGAGGCAAGACGACCCTGAGTCCGGTCTTGAACTGCGATTTGCGACGCGCGCAATCGCAAACTGGCTCAATCCTTTGCGGACCGAGTTGTCACCGAAGGGGCTGCCGACGGGGTTACGGAGAACGTCTCGTTTTGGAGCAGCGCTTCACTGTCGGCGTGCATATGTGCCCGGAAAATGTGATTATACGCGGTGCATGCGAAGCCGGGCAACCCTTCGGACCATAGCTGACGCAGTAGCGGTCCTCACTGGACTGAGCTTCATTCTGTCTGCCCTCATCCAAGAGGCCATATTCGTATTTTGGGGACTTGATTTTACCGCTGTTGCTTCGTTCGAGGACGTCATCCTCGGTGGGTTACGCCTCCTCTTCTTTGCCTCACTCGCCACTGCCGCGGGGGCCATTTATTTCCTATGGCAACGTGTAATTTTTGAAAAAACCTTAGAACCGAAACGCCATTCTTCGACCTATATGGTCAGGATAGTGGTCAATTCTCTAGTGGCCGTTTGTGTTTGTTTGTGGATGATTATCTGGACGTTTTTCATGGAGACGGCCGACCTTGCGATAGGCCTTCTCGTGCTCGTGCTAACCCTCTATCTGTATTCTATATTAAGTACAATAATAGTAATTTCTACGTCTCCGCTCAGTCTACGCAATACACTAGAGCATGTAGGGCGCGCGCGGCCAGTTAACCGGATAGACATAGCTTTATCTATGCTGGGTGGAGTTCTCATTTCAGTGGCGTATTATTATTATGTGCCTTATATAAATCTGACTATATCCTATGCGGGGAATTTACCTAAAGATTGCAGGGTGCCCGGGTTTGCACCGCCTCCGGTTCTCTGGATGGGGACACGGGCATTCGTGCTCAAATGTCGGAGCCGAAATGTTGTAGTGTTTCCGGGAGAAGAACCATTTTCTCTCATCGTGCGCTGAGGAACGTAGCGCAGAGAATGTGGATGATTGCGCCACTTCGGTCGTCGGTATCCCCCCCTTCCCTCGTCTCCGACGCCGGGCCGGCGATGCTGACGGTGGTGATCTGCCTGGGGATCCTGATGTCGATCGAACGCAAAGCTTCGCGCGGCCATGAGTAGGTCGGCCTTGCCCCACAAGGCCCAGCCATTCCGGGGGGAATAGCGTGCCTGCTCATTCCTCCCGGAATCCGGGGGAGGAATTGAACCGCCACGGGTGGCGGTCTCCACTCGACACGGTCTTCACGCTCGGGTTCGCGCCCAACGTGATCGCCAGTCCCCCGCTCCGCTCCAGCATCTCCCGGTCCGCCTTGAGCCATCGCGGCCGGCAGGCGGCCGGCAGGCGCCGGTCCGAGACCACGATGTCCGCATCCGCGCAGGCCCTCCGCAGGGCCTCCACTGGCACAAGCCGGTCGCTCCTGCTCGCCAGCAGGCGCCAGCCGCGCAGGCCGGCGGCGCAGAAATCGGCGCTGCACTCGGCGATGCGCAAAGTCTCCAGCTCGCCCGCCTCCCCTTCCAGGCCTGCGCTCTGCGTCATGAGGTCGCGGACGTAATCTCCCGCGCGGCCGCGCAGCAGGGCCAGCTCGCCGGACGGGGTGCGCAGTGCGAGGTGGCGGCCGTCGCCGGTTACCAGGAGGTCCGGAACCGGGGTCAGCAAGGCAATCGCCGCTCCGGCCGCGGCCGGAACGAGTCCCAATCGCCGCCACTTGCTTCGCCACAGGGCGAGCCAGAGCCCGCCCCCGAGCATCAGCGCGAAGGCGGCCGTCGGCATGGTCGGAAGCCTCGCCACCGCACCCGGCGCTGCGGCGACGGCGTGGGCCAGCGCCAGGAGTAGATTGAGCGCTGCTCCGGCCAGCCACCAGAAGGGCGCTCCGAGTCCGGCAAGGTCGAACAGCAAGGCGACCGCCTCGATCGGCATGATGACGAAGGTGGTGAGAGGGATGGCGACGATGTTGGCGAGGGCGCCGTACAGGCCGGCCTGGTGGAAATGCCACAAGGCGATCGGGATGAGTGCCAGCTCGACCGCCAGACCGGTGAGAACCAGGCCGAGCCCGAAGCGCGCAAGCTTGATTGGCCAAAGCTCGTCGCGCCGGGCGAGCAGGGCCCGGATCCGCGGATGCTCGTGAAGGGCGACGATGGCGGTGATCGCGGCGAAGCTCATCTGGAAGCTCGCGCCCGGAAGCGATTCGGGCCAGAGCAGGAGGACGGCAAGGGCCGCGACCGCCACCAGCCGCAAGGTCAGCGCCTCCCGGCCGAGCGCGATCCCGAGAAGGACCAGCAAGGCGGCGATGCAGGCTCGGATCGTCGGCACCTCGGCTCCGGTCAGAAGCGTGTAGGCGACGCCGGCAAGCGCGCCCGCCGCCGCGGCGATGAGGACGAGCCGGAGGCGGAGCGCAAGCATCGGGCTGAGCGCCAGCAGCTTGAGGGTCAGCAGCATCACCGCGCCGACCACCGCCGTCAGGTGAAGGCCGCTGACCGAGAGCAGATGGGCGAGCCCGGAGCGCCGCATCGCTTCCGCGTCCGCCTCCGGGATCCCGCCCTGGTCGCCGGTCGCGAGCGCCGCGGCGATGCCGCCGGCCCCGCCAGGAAGCTTCGACCGGATATGATCGGCGAGGCGCTGGCGGGTATCGGCAAGCCGGGCCCGCCACCCCAGGTCGGCCGGGGGCGCCACCACCCGGACCAGGGTCACCCGGCCGCTGCCGCCGATCCCCTGAAACCAGGCCGCCCGGGCGAAATCGTAGGCGCCGGGCAAGGCGGCCGGCGCGGGCGGCATCAGATAGCCTCGAAGCCGCACCGTCGCCCCAGCCTCGATCCCGGACGGCGCCGTGGCCGAGTCGACATTGACCCTTAGCTTCGCTGGAAGCCCCGATCCGGCGGCGGGCTTCACCACCAGCCTGATCAGATCGCGCGCGGGCAGCCGCTGGAAGCTCTCCACTCTCGCGTCGAACTCGGCCGCCTGCGCCCGGTTCAGAACCGGAGCGGCGACTCGCTCCGCCTTCCACCAGATGTTGGCGCAGCCGAGGATCGCGGCGAGACAGAAGATCGACACGGCCCGCGCCCAGCGCGTGCCCGGCGCCAGGCCCTGCGGCGCCAGCGCCAGCGCCGCGGCGAGCAGCAGGAAAGCGGTCCAGCCCGGAGCGTCGGCCAAAGCGAACCAGGCGGCGGTGCCGAGGCCGAGCCCGACCGGAAGCCAGAGCGGCAGCTGGTCGCGCTCGGAGTCGGCGAGGGCTTCGAGGCGAGCGTTCAGCCACGTCATCCCGGCGAAGGCCGGGAGCCCCGCGAGAATGTGCGCCGAGCTTTTCACCTCCTGGGGTCCCGGCCTTCGCCGGGACGACGGTCTAACGGCGCGCCCCTTTGTCGCCGCCGATCCGCTATGCTAGGGGCCCATCCGTCACTGGCCGTCATTGGCCGCATCCTTGGAGAAAAGGCGCTTGAGCGCAACCGTCCAGCCCGGCGGGGTCGTCACCCGCTTTGCGCCCTCGCCGACCGGCTTCCTTCACATCGGCGGCGCCCGAACCGCCCTGTTCGCCTGGCTCTACGCCCGGCACCATGGCGGCCGCTTCCTGCTTCGGATCGAGGATACCGACAAGGCGCGATCCACGCAGCCGGCGATCGAGGCGATCCTCGAGGGAATGCGCTGGCTGGGGCTCGATTGGGACGGTCCCGAATATTACCAGTCGCAATTCGCCGCCCGGCACGCCGAGGTGGCGCATGAGCTTCTCGACCGGGGCCATGCCTATCGCTGCTACACGAGCGCCGAGGAGCTGGCCGCCCAGCGCGAGCGCGCTCAGGCCGAGAAGCGGCCCTACCGGGTCGAGAGCGCCTGGCGGGACTGCTCGCTGGAGCCCCCTTCGCCCGACGCGCCTTTCGTCGTCCGCCTCAAGGCGCCGCGCGAAGGCGAGACCGTGATCGACGACCTCGTCCAGGGACAGGTGACGGTCCGCAACGAGGAGCTGGACGACATGGTCCTGCTCCGCTCGGACGGAAGCCCGACCTACATGCTCGCCGTCGTGGTCGACGATCACGACATGGGCGTCACCCACGTCATCCGCGGCGACGACCATCTCAACAACGCCTTCCGCCAGCTCGGCATCATCAAAGGCATGGGCTGGCCGGAGCCGGCCTACGCCCATGTGCCGCTGATCCACGGCCAGGACGGCGCCAAGATGTCGAAGCGCCACGGCTCGACCGGAGTGATGGACTATGAGGCGCTGGGCTTCCTGCCCGAGGCGCTCGCCAATTACCTGCTCCGCCTCGGCTGGGGCCATGGCGACGACGAGATCATCTCGCGCGAGGACGCGGTACGGTGGTTCGATCTCGACCAAGTCGGCAAGTCGCCCTCGCGCTTCGACGTCCGCAAGCTCGAGAACCTCAACGGCCATTATATCCGCGAGGCCGATGACGGCCGCCTCGCCGGCCTGATCACGCCCAGGATCGGGACCTTGACCGGTCGCGATCTCACGACCGCGGAGATCGAGCTACTCGTCCGGGCGATGCCGGAGCTAAAGCCGAGAGCGAAGACTCTGGTCGAACTCGCTGAAAACTCTATTTTCCTATTCCAGACCCGCCCTCTCCACTTCGACGAGAAGGCCGCCCAGCTTCTCGCCGGCGACGCCCCCCGCCTTCTCAGCCGGGCCTGGGCCGCGCTCAATGCGCTTGACGAATGGACGGCGGTCGCCACAGAGGCGGCGGTGCGCAGCACAGCGGAAGTCGCCGGGGTCAAGCTCGGCCAGGTGGCGCAGCCGCTTCGCGCCGCGCTCACCGGACGGGCGACCTCGCCCGGAATTTTCGATGTTCTGGTCCTGCTCGGACGCGAGGAAAGCCTCGCCCGAATCTCGGACCGGATGGAC
>DASVVM010000034.1:0-29870 GCA_036386555.1 Allosphingosinicella sp. | reverse complement strand
GCGGCGCATGATCTTGCCCGAGCGCGTCTTGGGCAGTCCGGGCGTGAAGTGGATGAGATCGGGCGAGGCGATCGGGCTGATCTCGGTGCGGACATGGCCGCGCAGCTCTTTTTCGAGCGCGTCCGACCCCTCTTCGCCGGCGATGAGTGTGACGTAGCAATAAATCCCCTGGCCCTTGATCTCGTGCGGATAGCCGACGACCGCGGCTTCCGCGACGAGCGGGTGCGAGACCAGAGCGCTCTCGATCTCGGCGGTCCCGAGCCGGTGGCCGGAAATGTTCAGAACGTCGTCGACGCGGCCGGTGATCCAGTAATAGCCGTCCTCGTCGCGGCGGCAGCCGTCGCCGGTGAAATATTTGCCGCGATAGGTCGAGAAATAGGTCTGAACGAAGCGCTCGTGGTCGCCGTAGACGGTGCGCATCTGGCCCGGCCAGGAGCGGACGAGGCAGAGGTTGCCGGACTGGGCGCCTTCCAGCACCTCGCCGTCGGGGCCGAGCAGCTGCGGCTCGACCCCGAAGAAGGGCCGGCCGGCGCTTCCCGGCTTCATGTCGTGGGCTCCGGGCAGGGTGGTGATCATCACTCCGCCCGTCTCCGTCTGCCACCAGGTGTCGACGATCGGACAGCGTCTCTCGCCGACCGTTTCGTAATACCAGCGCCACGCTTCCGGATTGATTGGCTCGCCCACCGTCCCGAGAAGCCGGATGGACGAGCGGTCGTGCTTTCGGACGGGGCCCTCCCCTTCGCGCATCAGCGCCCGGATGGCGGTGGGGGCGGTGTAGAAGATGTCGACCTTTCTCCGCTCGACCACGTCCCAGAAGCGGCTGAAATCCGGGTAGTTCGGAACGCCCTCGAACATCAGGCTGGTCGCGCCGTTGAGCAGCGGGCCGTAGACTACGTAGCTATGGCCGGTGACCCAGCCGACGTCGGCGGTGCACCAGAAGATCTCGCCTTCCTTATAGTCGAAGACATAATGGAAGGTCGTGGCGGTCCAGACCGCATAGCCGCCGGTCGTGTGGAGGACCCCCTTGGGCTTTCCGGTCGATCCCGAGGTGTAGAGGATGAAGAGCGGATCCTCCGCGTTCATCGGCTCGGGCGGGCATTCGTCGGGGACGAGGCCGGCCAAGTCGTGAAGCCAATGATCCCGCCCTTCGGCCCACTCGATCTCGTTGCCGAGATGGCGGACGACGAGCACGGCCTCGACCTCCGCGCCCTTGGCCAGAGCGGCGTCGACATTGGCCTTGAGGGGCACGAGCCTGCCGCCGCGCCTGCCGCCGTCGGCGGTGATCACGAAGCGGCTGGCGCAATCCTCGATCCGGCCGTGAAGCGCTTCCGGCGAGAAGCCGCCGAAGACGACGGAGTGGACCGCTCCGATCCGGGCGCAGGCGAGCATCGCCACCGCGGCTTCGGGGATCATCGGCATGTAGAGGGTGACCCGGTCCCCCTTGCCGGCGCCGAGCGCCTTGAGGCAGTTCGCCATCCGGACGACCTCCCGGTAGAGCTCGCCGTAGGTCAGGCTCCGGCCGGCGCCGGGCTCGTCGCCTTCGAACAGGATCGCCACCTGGCCGGCGCGCGCCTCGAGGTGCCGGTCGACGCAATTGTGGCAAAGGTTGAGGATCCCGTCCTCGAACCATTTGATGTCGACCGGATCGAACGACCAGTTGCCGGCCACCGTCGGAGCCTCCACCCAGTCGATCCGCCTCGCCTGCGCGGCCCAGAAGGTGTCGGGATCGCTCAGCGACTGGCTGTAGAGCGCGTCATAAGCCGAAGCGTCGGCGTGGCTGGTGCGGACCAGCTCTGCGGGGGGCGAAATGCGACTGTCCATACGCAGTCCCTAAGCCGGGAGCCTGCCGCTCGCAAAGACGCAAAATCTTTACCCGCGAGGGTTAAAGGGGGCCTCCATGATCGAGGGATGGGTCACAGCCGTCGAGACGATGCCGGAATGGTCCGCGGCCACGGCCGCGCTCGCCCGCCGCCGGTCGAGCGCCAGGACGGCGGCGATGCCCGCCGCCGGCACGATGCCCTTCGACCGCTTTTGCGAGAAGGAGGGGCTGATCCGCTGCTGGCGGAATCTCGAGGCGGCCGCTTCTTTGCCTATGCAGAGCCATGCCTTCGCCTCCGCCCTTGCCGGCACCTTTCTCGCCGACTCTCATATCCAGGTCTTCTTCATCCGCGAGCGCGACGACATCGCGGCCCTGCTTACCCTGTGCCGCGGCCCGGGCCGTTTCGCGCGCTGGAGGATGGTCGGAGCACATGAGGTGTGCGAACCGGATGACGCCCTCTACCGCGATCCGGACGCAGCGCGGCGCCTCGCCGAAGCGCTCGTCGCCGACGGCCGCGCCCTGGAGATGGACCGGGTTCCGGTGGGATCCGAGCTGATCCCGGCCCTTCGCACCGCCCTTCGGGGAAAGGGATGGATGTCGGTTCGCCCCGCAACCCCGACGCCGACCATCGCCCTTGGCGAGCGCTGGAAGGATCCGGCTTCCTGCTTCAATTCCGGCCGGCGGTCCGACTTCCGCCGGGCGGCGCGACGGGCAAGCGAATTCGGCCAGGTGTCGTTCGAGATATTGGCGCCCGCGGCGGATGCCTTCGACGCTCTGTTCGACGAGGCGATCGGGGTCGAGATGCGCAGCTGGAAGCGCGAGGCCGGGACCGCGATCGCGGTCGACCGGGCGAAGGAGGATTGCTTCCGCCATTATTTCCGCTCGGCCTGCGAGCAGGGCAGCTTCCGGATCGCATTCATGCGCATCGACGGCCGGGCCGTCGCCATGCAGATGGCGATCGAGACGCTCGGCCGCTACTGGCTGTTCAAGATCGGCTTCGACGAGGAATTCGAGCGCTGCTCCCCGGGCACGTTGCTCATGCTCCATACGATCGGCTGGGCGGCTGAGCGCGAGCTCGAGGCCTATGAGCTGCTGGGCAATCTCGAGCCCTGGATCGCCCAGTTCTGGACGCGCGAGCAACATGACTGCCTCTGGGTGCGCGCCTATCCGTTCAACGCGCGCGGCGCCGCCGCTTTGGCCCGCGACGCCTTCGTCTCGCTGCGCAAGCGGCTGACCCAGGCCTGATGCTCGGGCCGTGGGCCGCGCTCCGGAAGGCGCGCTACGCTTTTCCCCATCTAGTCGAGCGGATCGTCCCCGGGCCGGGTGCGGGCGCCGCCGCCGGGCGCTGCCGAAAGCTCAACCGGGCCGGGCTGGCCGCGACCCTGGGCTATTTCCAGTCCGGCGAAGCTCGGCCCGAGGACATAGTCGCCGCCAACGTCGCCGCCGCCGGGCTCCTCGCGGAGCGGGCGGGCGACGTCTACCTTTCGGTGAAGGCGCCTCCGTTGGCGTTCGACCCGGCCCGCCTTCGAACGGTCGCCGAGGCCGCGGCGGCCGCCGGCATGGCCCTGCTGCTCGACGCCCACGCCCCCAAGGATGCGGAGCGGACCCTGAAGGCCGTTGCCGACCTGCTGGGCCAATTCCCCGGGACCGGCTTCGCTTTGCCCGCCCGCTGGCTTCGAAGCCGCGGGGACGCCGCCGCGTTCCGCGATAGCTCCGCGCGGATCCGCCTGGTCAAGGGCGAATGGGCCGATCCCAACTGGAGGGGACAGGACGTCGAGGCCAGCTATCTGGCGCTCGCCGCCCGCCTCTCCGGACGCGCCGCCCCGGTCGCCGTCGCGACTCACGATCCGGACCTCGCCGAACGCGCTCTGACTCTCCTGCTCCGAAGTGGGACGCCCTGCGAGCTGGAGCAGCTGCGCGGACTGCCGAAGCGAAGGACCATGGCCGTTGCCAGGCGCCTCGGGGTCCCGGTGAGGGTCTACGTCCCGTTCGGCCCGGGCTGGTGGCCCTACGCTCTCGATAAGGCGCTGGCCCGGCCCTATCTGCTGTCGTGGATAATCAAGGACAGGTTCGGCGGACCGGCAGCCGGGCCGCCTCGCGGCTTCCCGGAACTGACGGGCGAGGCTTAACCCAGGTCAGCGCAATCGCCCGGAACTTGGCCCCAATTCCACGGGTTTAACGAGGTCATGACGCCTCCGAACCAGTCCGCGCCCGTGGCCGACGCGCCGACGAAGGAAAACGGCTCCCAGACCGGAATGTTCTTCTCCTCGAAAAGCGACCCCGGCACCCACCAGCTGACCGCGCGGATGCAGGTGACCGAGGTCGGGGTCTATCGCGGCCCCCATTATTTCAGCCACACGCCGATGATCCGGATCCAGCTCGATCTGGGCCGGCTCGAGGAATGGCCGACCGACCGGATTGCCGGCTTCACCGATGCGCTGCTCTGCCTCCTTCCCGGGGTCGGCCGCCACGGCTGCTCTCTGAAGGTACGCGGCGGCTTCGAGCGGCGGCTCCGCGAGGGCACTTGGCTCGGCCATGTCGCCGAGCATGTCGCGCTCGAGCTCCAGACCCTGGCGGGCTCGCGCGCCGTGCGCGGCAAGACCCGGTCGGTCAAGAACCGGCCCGGGGTCTACAACGTCATGTTCGCCTACAACGAGGAGAAGGTCGGGCTGATGGCCGGGCGGATCGCGCTCGAGCTGGTCCACTCGCTCCTTCCTTCCGACCTGCAGGGCCTGAGCGGCCTCGACCGGATCTATGCGCTGGACGGGGAGTTCGAGCTCGAACGCAGGCTCGATGCCCTGAAGCGGATGGTGCGCCGGACCACCCTCGGGCCGAGCACCAAGGCCCTGGTCGACGAGGCCAAAAGACGCGGAATCCCGGTGATGCGCCTCGACGAGAAGAGCCTGATCCAGCTCGGCCACGGCCGGCACCAGCAGAAGATCCGGGCCTCGATCACCGGCCGGACCTCGCTGGTCGCGACCGACCTCGCCGGCAACAAGGACATGACCAAGAAGCTGCTCGACGAGAGCGGGGTGCCGGTGCCGCGCGGGATCGTCGTCCGCGACGTCGAGGAAGCGGTGCGCGGCGCACGGCGGCTGCGCTACCCCCTGGTCACCAAGCCGCTCGACGGCAATCACGGCCGCGGGGTGACGATCGGGATCATGGACGAGGCGCAATTGCGCTTCGGCTTCCGCGAGGCGCAGTCGCAGGCCAAGACCCGCGACGTCATCGTCGAGCAGTTCTTCGAAGGCAACGACCACCGGATCCTCGTCGTCGGGGGCAAGATGATCGCCGTCGCCGAGCGGATCCCGGCCCAGGTCGTCGGAGACGGGATAAGCAGCATCCGCCAGCTCGTCGCCGACGTGAATCGCGACCCGCGGCGGGGCGAAGGCCATGAGAACGTCATGACGCGCATCCGCATCGATGCCCATGTCGAGGAGTTCCTGGCCCGGTCCGGCATGACCCCCGAGTCCATCCCGGAGGCGGACGAGGTCGTTCAGCTTCGAGCCACCGCCAACCTTTCGACCGGCGGAACGGCGGTCGACCGGACCAACGAGATCCACCCGGACAATGCGGAGATCGCCCGCCGCGCCGCCCTCATCGTCGGGCTCGACGTTTGCGGGGTCGACTTCGTCTGCCCGGACATCACGAAATCGGTCCGCGAGACCGGCGGCGGAGTCATCGAGGTGAATGCCGCGCCGGGCCTGAGGATGCATATCGAGCCGTCGGAGGGCGCTCCGCGCGATGTCGCCAAGCCGATCATCGAGATGCTGTTCCCGCGCGGCCGATCGTCGCGGATCCCGATCATCGCCATCACCGGGACCAACGGCAAGTCGACCGTGGGTCGGATGACCAAGCACATATTGCGCTACACAGGCTGCACCGTGGGGCTGACGTCAACGACCGGAGTCTACATCAACGACATCCTCACCCACGAAGGCGACGCCACCGGGCCGCGAAGCGCGCGGATGATCCTTCGCGATCCGACAGTCGAGGTCGCGGTGCTGGAGACGGCGCGCGGCGGGCTGCTCCGCGAGGGCCTCGCTTACGGCGAGGCGGACATCGCCGCCTGCCTCAACGTCACCGCCGACCATCTCGGGCTCAAGGGCATCGAGACCGTCGAGGACCTCGCAAGCGTCAAGCAGGTCGTGGTCGAGGCGGTCCGCAGGGGCGGCCACTCCGTCCTCAACGCCGACGACCCGCTGACCGTGAAGATGGCGCGGCGGGCCGGGGGGCGGATCATCTGGTTCTCGCTTTGCGGGGGCGCCGAAATGTCGCCGATGCTACGAGAGCATGTCGACGAAGGCGGAATGGCCGTGGTGCGCGAAGCGGGGCCGGAGGGCGGCACCATCGTCCTTTACGACGACGCCCGGCGCGAAACCATCATGAAGGCGGGCGACATCCCCGCCACCCTTCACGGAATGGCCGAGTTCAACGTCGCCAACTCGCTCGCCGCCATCGCCATCGCCCTCGCCCACGAGGTGCCGATCCTCACCATCCGCTCGGCCATGGCCCAGTTCCGCTCGACCTTCGAGCAGAACCCGGGCCGATTGAACGTCCACGACGCCCACGGCTTCCGGGTCATCATCGACTATGCCCACAATGCCGCCGGCCTCGAGGCGCTGGGCAAGGTAGTCAAGGGCCTCAGCCACCGATACAAGAGGACGATCGGAACGGTCTCCATGGCCGGCGACCGGCGCGACGAGGATATCATGGAGCTCGGCCGGATCTCCGCCGGGCTGTTCGACGAGCTGATCTTCCGGGAGGACCCGGCGACCCGGGGCCGGCCGCGCGGCGAGGTGATGGGGCATCTCCAGCGGGGCGCCCTCGAGGCCGGGCGCTCGCCGGAGCATATCCACCTGATCCCCGGCGAGCAGGCCTCGACGGCCGCGGCCCTGGCGATGGGCAGGCCGGGAGACCTCATCGTCATCACACCGACCGACGTCAAAGCGGCGTGGCAGCAGGTCAACGACTTCAAGCCTCCCGCCGAACGCGCCTCCGGCCGCGCCTCGTTCATCGCGGCCGAATAGGATGGCGGATCAGGAAGAGGGCCGCTGGGTCCTCGTCGTCCACGGCGGCGCCAAGGAGATCGAGCCGGGCGAGGAGGACGACAATCGAACCGGCATCCTGGAAGCCGCGCGTGCCGGTAGGCAGGTGCTCGAGCAGGGCGGAAGCGCAGTCGATGCCGTCGAGGCGGCGATCCGGGTGCTGGAAGACCTGCCGGTGTTCAACGCGGGCCGCGGATCGGCCCTGAACGAGGCCGGCGAGATCGAGATGTGCTCCGGCCTGATGGACGGCAGGACCCTGGCGGTGGGCGCGGTCGGCGCGATCCGCAACGTGCGCCATCCGGTCAGCGTGGCGAAGCGGCTGCTGCCCGAGAAGGAGGTCTTCCTCGTCGGCGAGGGCGCATTGCTGTTCGCGAAGAAGGAAGGGCTGGAGACGGTTCCAAGCGAGGACCTGATGACCGAGACCCGGCGGGATGCGCTGGAGCAATTGCACGACACGGTCGGCGCGGTGGCGATGGACAAAGGCGGCAACCTTGCTGCGGGAACATCGACCGGCGGCCTTACCGGCGCCAAGGTCGGCCGGATCGGCGACAGCCCGCTGCCCGGGAACGGCCTCTACGCCGACAACCATATCGGAGCGGTTTCCTTTTCCGGAGACGGGGAGAGCATCACCCGGGTCGCGCTCGCCGCCCAGGTCATGGCGAGCATCGGCGAGGACGGACCGGAAGAAGCGGTGAGGAAGGCCGTGGAGCAGCTCCCCGGAGTCGGCGGCGCCTCCGCCGACGGCGGGGGGATCGCGATCGCCAAGGACGGACGTCTCGGCTGGGCGCACAACAGTCCGGCCTTCGTGGTCGCCTATGCCGACTCGGGCTCGCCCGACCCCAAGGCCTTTTTGAGCAAGGAAGAAGAACGACGTGGCTGAAGCGGAGCGCCGGCCGAAGGGCTGCCTGATCATCATCGGCGGTCACGAGGACCGCGACCCCAAAAGCGAGCGGGCGATCCTTCGAGAGGTCGCGAAACATGTCCACGGCGGCAAGCTGGTTCTCGCGACCGTCGCCAGCCACCGCCCGGAAGGCTATTTCGACGATTACGAGAAGGCCTTCGCCGACCTGGGCCTCGGCGGTCTCGTCGAGCTCTATGTCGAGGAGCGAAGCCAGGCGGGCGACCGCGAGAAGCTCTCGGTGCTCGACGACGCGGCCGGGATCTTCTTCTCCGGCGGCGACCAGCTGAGGATCACGAGCCAGATCGGGGACACCGGGATCGAGGCAAAGGTCAGGGCCCTCTACGAGCGTGGCGGAGTCGTCGCCGGCACCTCGGCGGGCGCCTCGGTGATGAGCGAGACGATGCTGGTCAAGGGCACAAGCAAGGAGACCCACCGGATCGGCGACCTTCACATGTCGCCGGGCATGGGACTGATGCGCGACGTGATCATCGACCAGCATTTCGCCGAGCGCGGCCGGTTCGGCCGTCTGATCGGCGCGGTCGCCCATAATCCGCGGGTGCTCGGGCTGGGGATCGATGAGGATACGGCGGCGATGGTCGAAGGCGACGTCTTCCGGGTGATCGGAAGCGGTGCGGTCTACGTCGTTGACGGGACCGACGTCAGCTACTGCAACGTCGCCGAGGCCAGTTCCGAGAGCGCACTTTCGATGCACGACGTGCGGGTCCACGTCCTCTCCGACGGTGATTGCTTCGACCTCAAGGGCCGGCGCCCCATTCCCCGGAGAAAGTAAACGGACCCATCCACCCCGCCCGCTGGTTGAGCCGGCCATGTGGAAAGCGACCCATCTCGATCTCGGCTCCGGCCGAACCCTTCATGCCGTCCAGCAGGGCGCGGGCGGCGACCTGCTTCTCCTCCATGGAGCCATGACCACGCACCACGACTGGTTGGCCGGACCTGCGGGCGCCCTTTCCGAAGGAGCCCGGGTCACCGCGCTGGACCGGCCCGGTCACGGCCTGAGCCGGCGCCCGCGCTTCGTCGGTACGCCGCGCGACCAGGCGACCCAGATAGAGGCAGGCCTCGACCGCCTGGGTGTCGGCCCGGCGGTCGTCGTCGGGCACAGCTTCGGGGCCCTGGTCGCACTGGCGCTGGCCGAGCGCTTTCCGGATCGGGTGACTGCGCTCGTCCTCATCGCTCCGCTCGTCTTCCCCGAGCCGCGCCTTCTCGAACACGGGCTGATCGCGCCCCGCTCCATGCCCGTGATGGGACCGCTGATCTCGCGTCTCGGCCGGCGCAGCGGGTTCGACCGCGCCGCCATCGAATGGATCCAGGCCGTCATGTTCTCCCCGGCTCCGGTGCCGAACGAATGGAAGCGGAGCTTTCCTTTCGACCAGGTGCTCGATCCGGACGTTCTCGTCCACGAGGGCGAGGATGCCGCTTCGATGCTCCCGCTGTCGCCGGCCGGGACCATCGACCTGAGTCGCATCGGCTCGCCCGTCCACGTCCTCGTCGGGACCGGGGACCGGGTGGTCGAGCAGGAGCGCCAGGGCAAGGCGCTCGCCCGCCTGCTGCGCGACGGCCGTCTCACCGAGGTGGAGGGGGCGGGCCACATGCTCCACCACAGCCATACCGATCGAGTCCTGAGCGCGGTCCGGGAGGCCGCTTCCCTCGAGGCCGCTTGAGCAAGCATCGTCATCCCGGCGAAAGCCGGGACCTCATGACAAGAAGTCACGGTGGGTCTCCCCGAGGTCCCGGCTTTCGCCGGGATGACGAAAAAGGCGCAACCTGATTCCCGTGACGTCGTTCTGCCGCTAAGAAGAAGGAATGCGTTTGGACCAGACCGCCCAGTGGCAACCGACCCCGGCCCCGTATCAGGCCCCGGGAGGACCACCCCAGCCACCGCCGCCCGGGCCGCCCAAGCGCGCCTGGTACAACCCGCTGCGCTGGGGCTGGCGGCGGATCGTCCTCGCCACGCTTGCCTTGTTCATGCTGATCGTCGCCTGGCTGGCGATCACCGCCCCGCTCTCCAAGTCGCTCCAGCCGATCGCCGCTCCCAGCCTCACCCTCGTTTCGGTGGAAGGCCATCCGATCGCCCGGCGCGGCGCCGATATCCGCGAACCGGTGAAGATCGCCGACCTGCCCAAGCACGTCCCCGCCGCCTTCATCTCGATCGAGGACCGGAGCTTCCACTCGCACCTCGGGATCAGCCTGCGTGGAATCGCCCGGGCCGCCTGGCGCAATCTGGGCGCCGGCGGAGTCCGCGAAGGCGGAAGCACGATCACCCAGCAGCTCGCCAAGATCTCCTTCCTCACCGCCGACCGGACCCTGGCTCGCAAGGGGCAGGAAGTGCTGATCGCCTTCTGGCTCGAAGCCTGGCTGACCAAGGAAGAGATACTCGAACGCTACCTTTCCAACGTCTATCTCGGCGACAATACCTACGGGCTGCGGGCGGCCTCCCACCATTATTTCAGCGTTCCGCCTGAGAAGCTCAGCGTGACCCAGGCGGCGATGCTGGCCGGAATGGTGAAGGCGCCTTCGCGCCTTGCGCCGACCCGCAACTACAAGCTCGCTCGGGAGCGCGGGAAGATCGTGATCGCGACGATGGTGCGCGACGGCGTCTTGACCCAGCGCGAGGCGAACCGGCTCAAGCCGGCCCGGCTGAAGGTCGAGAAGCAGAAGCAGGTTCCGACCGGCACCTATTTCGCCGACTGGGTCCTGCCCATGGCCAGGGCCCGAGGCGAGGCCGGCTATGGCGACGAAGAGGTGCAGACCACTCTCGAGAGCCGGATGCAGAAGATCGCGCTCCAGACCGTTCGGCGAGCCGGGCTCGGCCGGGCGCAGTTGGCCCTCGTCGCGATGCGGCCGGACGGCCGGGTTGTCGCCATGGTCGGAGGCCGGGACTATGCGCGAAGCCCGTTCAACCGGGCGACCCAGGCGCGTCGGCAGCCGGGCTCGGCCTTCAAGCTGTTCGTCTATCTGGCGGCGCTCAGGTCGGGCATGACCCCCGACACGCCTGTCGTCGACACGCCGCTGAGGATCGGCACCTGGCAGCCCAAGAATTACGGCGACCAGTATCGAGGCTCGCTGACGTTGCGCGACGCGCTCGCCTTGTCGAGCAACGTCGCCGCGGTTCGTTTGTCGGAGCGGGTGGGCCGGCAGAACGTCATCCGCGCCGCGCGCGACCTCGGAGTGCGCAGCCCGCTCAACGACAATCCCAGCCTCGCGCTCGGCACTTCGGGAATGACTCTGCTCGAGCTGACTTCCGCTTATGCCGCGGTCGCCGCGGGCGCGTATCCGGTGCAGCCGAAAGGGCTGGAGGACGAGCAGAAGCCCTGGTGGCAGCGCCTGTGGAACAAGGCGACCGGCCAGAGCGGGGATCCGGCCTTCGACGAATTGCGCGATATGCTCGGCGCCGTCGTCAGCCAGGGGACCGGCCGGGGGGCGGCGCTTGCCGTGCCCGCTTTCGGAAAGACGGGAACCACCCAGGACAGCCGCGATGCCCTGTTCATCGGATTCGCCGAGGACCTGGTCGTCGGGGTCTGGGTCGGCAATGACGACAACAGCCCGCTCGCCGGACAGATTGCCGGTGGTGGGCTTCCGGCCCGCCTGTGGCGCGATTTCATGACCCAGGCGGTCGGCACTGCTCCGGCCCAGAAGCTCGCGCCGCCGCTGGCCGCGCCGGTGCCGGCGACCGGGTTCAACGGCTCCGTCACACTGCCGATCGAGGGCACCGGCGGCTATGAGCTAGGGGTGCAGGTAGATGAGAATGGGGTGACCGTCACCGGCGACGGCGTCCCCTTCCCGATCGAGGACCTGCCGCTGCCTCGCGATGAGCGCGAGCCGACCGACAATCCGCGCCGGGAGCCGCGCGACCCGCGCGACGACGCCGGGCCGCCGCCGAGGGAGGAGCCGCTGCCCGAAGACGAAGAGGGCGCGTTCTGACGGACGAGAAGGAGGAGCTCGCCGAGGAGCGCACGGACCTGGCTCAGGACCGGACCGTCCTCGCCAACGAGAGGACCTTCGCGGGCTGGATGCGGACGGGCTTCGCCGCGATCGGAATAGGCCTCGGCTTCCAGGTGCTGTTCCAGGCGATGCAGCCGGCCTGGGTGCCCAAGGCCATCGCCACCGCCTTCCTTCTGGCCGGAGCCTATGTGATCGTGGTGGCGGAGCGGCGCGCCGCGGCGGTGATGGAGCGGTTCGACAAGCATAAGGCGGCGGAGCTCCGACCGGTCAACCTCAAGGTGGTGACGTGGACGGCCGTCGCCGCGACGCTATCGCTGATCGCGGCGATCTGGCTTCTCGAGATGAGGCCGGCCTAGGAACGGCGTCATCCCGGCGCAAGCCGGGACCTCGGGGAGACCCGCCGAGACTTCTTGTCCCGAGGTCCCGGCTTTCGCCGGGATGACGGGTGTCTCAGTAGGTGCGGGCGGGCCTCGTCGACCGGCTGCGGCGGTCCCAGAGCTTCTTGGCGACATAGGCGCCGCCGACGGCGAGGCCGAGCGGCCCGAAGGCGCGGCGCGCGATGGCCGGGGCGAGCGCTCCGACCAGGAGGCCCGTGCCGCCATTGTAGCGACCCGCGACCCGGCGTCCGACCGCCGCTCCGATTATCTTGCCGATCATCATCATACTCCACTCGATGTTTGCTTGCCTACAAAGCGCCCGGGGGAGCCGGTTGGTTCCTCAGACGAGGTCGGCGACGGTGTCGTATTTGTAGACGGCCGAGACGTTGAGCATGTCCTTGATCTTCGGCGGCGTCCCCGAGAACATCGACTCGAGCGGGTCGCTCAAGCGATGGCCGAGCAGGGTCGAGGATTCATTGTCCCCGGGCAGGTAGGGAGAATTTGGGTGCTTGGTCTGCCAGGCCGCCCACATCCGGTCGCAATTGCAGTGGTTGAGGTAGAAAGCGGGATCGTTGGGCGACGTGCCGGGCCCCATGTCGCCGCCGATCCAGACATGGACCCGATTGTGAAGCCCCGGCCCGTTCGGCTGCCAGCCCTCACAGACGTTGCGGAAGGTGGTGGAGGAGCCGGTGCCCCAGGTGGACTGGTCGTAGGTGGAGAGATTCACCGCCGCCTTCGCCCTGGCGGTGGTCGGCAGAGTCGCAATGTCCTGGCCGAGGGAGCGCCGCAAGCCCCGGTTGGTCAGAACCAGGGTGCCGTTCGAAGTCGCCTCGACCCGCACCCGGAAGCTGTTGGGGTCGGCGGCGTTAAAGGCGAACGGGCCGGTGGTCACCGGATTGCCGGTCCCGCCGATCCAGGCGGGCTTCCACAGATTGGACTGGCGCTGCTGGGCCGCGGTGAGGTCGCCATCCTTGTGGAACGCCCAGTAAGGCAAGGCGAAGGTCGAATCCTGAAGCACGCGCTGGAACTGCCGCTCGAGCGCGATCAGCATGAAGCGGTGCCACGGCAGGAAGACGGGGCCGCGATGGGCAGCGTTGCGGCTGTTCTGGGTCGGCGGAGTCATCTTCATCATCGTGCGCTGGTGCCAGATGACGAACGCGTCCCAGGTGCTCGTCTGCTGCTGCGGATTGATGATCTCACGCTTCAGCCGCATCACGCCGCCGATGAATTTGTCGCGGGCGTTGGTGTCGGTGAGGATGTTAGTGCGTGTGACCGCCATGACCATGCCCCTGCTGGCCTGAGGAAGAAGTGCCGCCGCCGTGATCGTGCCCCTGGTGACCCGAGGGTTTGCCCCCTCCCTCGTCGTCACAGGGGAATTCGTCGGGGAAGGCCTCGACGATCTTCTTCACCACGTCGACCGCCGAGGAGAAGCTGTACTCCGGCAGAGCGTGGGTGTGCAGGTTCCCCTTGTCGTCGACCGACAGATGCGCGTTGAGCGACTTGCCGTCGACGGTGATCTCGTAACAGGTCTTGATCACGATCTCGCGGCCGCAATGAGTCGCGGTCCTCACGCTCTCCATCGAATGGCCGTGGCCGCCGCCATGGTCGTGGCCGGCCCCTTCGGAAGCGGCGGCAAAGCCATGGGAATGACCTTCCCCGACCTCGAGGTCGGCGAGAACGGGGACCTTTTTATACTTGTCGGCTTCGCTCGCCTTCATGGCCAATTCCCGAGACGACTCGTGGACGAGCGCCGATATTACCACCATTTCGGCGCCGTGCCAAAAGCTAGTCCAGGAAAAGCTCCGCCGCTGCTTCGACGATCGAATCCACATCGAGCCTGTATTCGCGATAGAGGTCGGGGAGCGTTCCGGTCTGGCCGAAGCGCTCGATGCCGAGCGGGCTGACCCGGTGGCCGAGCACGCCTCCGAGCCAGGACAGCGAGGCCGGGGCCCCGTCGAGCAGGGTGACGAGACCGGCCGTCGGGGAGAGCGGCGCGAGCAATCGCTCGACGTGCGCGGGCGCGGTCCCCTTCCCTCCCCACCGCCCGCGCCGCCGCTCGCTCCAGCCCCGGTGGAGCAGATCGGGCGAGGTGATCGCGAGGAGACCGAGGCCCGGGAGGTCCTCCGCGAGCGCCTCCCAGGCGGCCAGCGCTTCCGGAGCGACGGCGCCCGAATAGATCAGAGCGGCCTCGGATCCCCGTCCCGGCGCGCGAAGCCAATAGCCGCCGGCGAGCGCTCCGGCCTTCCACGCCTCGCCGGCCCGCTCGACCTGCCGGACGGTCCGCGTGGTGAGGCGCAGATAGACGCTCTCGCCGTCCGGCGACTGGATGAGCCGGAAGGCTTCCTCCATGAACAGGGCGAGCTCGTCGGCGAAGGCGGGCTCGTAATGCCTGAGGCCCGGCTGGCCGAGCGCGATCAGGGGCGGGTTGATCGACTGGTGGGCGCCCCCCTCGGGCCCGAGGGTCACTCCCGACGGAGTCGCGACGAGCAGGAATCGCGAGTCCTGATAGCAGGCGTAGTTGAGCGCATCGAGGCCTCGCGCGATGAAGGGATCGTAGACGGTGCCGATCGGGAACAGGCGGGTCCCGAACAGATCGCCGGCGAGGCCCAAAGCGGCAAGCATCAGGAACAGATTGTTCTCGGCGATCCCGAGCTCGATATGCTGACCGGCCTGGTGGCCGCCCCATTTCTGGGCGGAAGGGATTTTCGCCTGTGCGAAGACGTCGGCGAGCGCCTGGCGGCGGAACAGGCCGCGCTGGTTCACGAAGGCGCCCAGATTGGTCGAGACGGTGACGTCGGGCGAGGTGGTGACGATGCGGTCGGCGAGGGTGCCGCCGGCCCGGCTGAGATCGAGAAGGATCCGGCCGAACGCCGCCTGGGTGGATTGCTCTTCGCCCGCCGGCGGCGGGATGGCCGGCACCTCGGCCTGGTTCCAGGGCCGCTCGCGCTTCGAACGGGCGATCCGGCTGGCCTCGACCGCCGCCTTGACCGCTTCGGCCGAATTGCCGCCGAGCCCGGCCCAGGGCTCCCACTCCTGCCCCTCGGCGATCCCCATCCTGTCGCGCAGGGCGGCGATCTGGCCGGGGTTCATCAGCCCGGCGTGATTGTCCTTGTGACCAGCGAACGGCAGGCCGAAGCCCTTGATCGTATAGGCGATGAAAAGGGTCGGGACGTCGTCCTGTCCGCCGTCGAAGGCCTCGACGAGACACGCCATGTCGTGGCCGGCGAGGTTGGTCATCAAAGCCGCGAGCGCCTCGTCATCGCGAGCGTCGAGCACCGGCTTCGACTCCGGAGCCTCCTTGAGAAGCCGTTCGCGCCAGGCGGCCCCGCCGAGATAGGTGAGAGCGGCGTAATCGGCGTTGCCGCACTCGTCGATCCAGCGCTTCAGGGCCTCCCCGCCCGGTTCGGCGAAGGCCGCCTCCATCGCCTTGCCGTATTTGAGGGTGACGACCCGCCAGCCGCAGCTCGCGAATATCTCGTCGAAGCGGCTGAACATCCGCTCGGCCGTCGTCGCGTCGAGGGACTGCCGGTTGTAGTCGACGATCCACCAGCAATTGCGGATGTCGTGCTTGTAGGCCTCGATCAGGCATTCGTAGATATTGCCCTCGTCGAGCTCCGCGTCGCCCATCAGTGCGACCATGCGCCCCGTCCGGTCGGGCTCCAGCTCGCCATGGGCGACGAGATAATCCTGGACCAGGCTCGCGAAGGCGGTGACCGCGACTCCGAGGCCGACCGAGCCCGTCGAGAAATCGACCGGGATCCTGTCCTTGGTCCGGCTCGGATAGGATTGCATCCCGCCGAAGCCCCTGAAGTTCCGGAGCTGCTCGAGCGACTGAGTGCCGAGCAGATAGTGGATCGCGTGGAGCACCGGGCCGGCATGGGGCTTGACCGCCACCTTGTCGTTGGGGCCGAGCGCATGGAAATAGAGCGCCGCCATGATCGCCGTCATCGACGCGCAGCTCGCCTGGTGGCCGCCGACCTTGAGGCCGTCCGGGCTCTCGCGCAGGTGATTGGCGTTGTGGATCGTCCAGGCGGACAGCCAGCGCAGGCGATCGTCGATGAGGCGTAGAGCGTCGAGGTCGGGGCCCGAGGTCTTCTTCAGCATGGCGGCGGCCATAGCGTTCCGGATCGCGTAACGACAGTGGGTCGCCACAAGTTGAAGAAGTTGACGGTTGTCGGCGATCCAAAGTGCACGACTTGCACGACTTGAACACGGCATCGCGTTTTTTTTTGAGCTGGAGTCCATGCGGGATAACGCATCATGGCTTTGGCGGCGCCGGCCGCCGGCGGTTGTCGTTCTCCTCGGCGAAGCGGCGCGCGGAGTCCCAGGCCGCGGCGAAGCTCCTGCCCTGGGGATGCCGGCGCAGGGCCTGAGCGGATTGGCGGGTCATTCCGATGCGGGCGGCGGCCTTGGCGGGACTGAGGCCCCGGGCGATACCGATCACGAAGCGGATTTGCAGCACCGCGGTCCAGCCGTCGCGGCGAGGGCGGACGGGGACCGGGACGAAGTGGAGGAAGGGGAAGCGGGACATGCGTGGGAGGGTAGCATGTTGAGAACAGAAAGAGAACACCGAGCATGATCACGTCATCCCGGCGAAAGCCGGGAGCTCGGGGAGACCCGCCGAGACTTCCTGTCCTGAGGTCCCGGCTTTCGCCGGGATGACGGGGGTCAGGCGAAGCGGTTGGCGCCTCTCGGCACACTCATCGCGTGGCGGGCGGCGAGGCGGGTCGAGCGAGTCCGCACCGTGTCGAGGGACAGCCATTCCCCGGTGGCGCGCTCGCGGGTCAGGGTCAGGGTCATGTAGCCGCGGCGCTGGAGCTCGGCCCATTTGAGGGCAGGGTTCCGGGCTCTCAAGGCTCGCGCCACCTCGGCCGGGGCAACGCCCGGCGTGTAGGATTCGATTCCGGGCGATGTGACGCTGGGACCGGCGAACTCCGCACCCGCGGGGGTGCCGGCGAGGTCGAGATCGAAGGCCCAGCCATTGTGGCTGTCGCCCGAGAGGACGACGAGATTGGAGTCGGCTTCCAAAGCGGAGCGGAGCAGGCGATCGCGGGCCGCGGGATAGCCGTCCCACGCATCGAGGTTGAGCGGGAGGCCGACCTCCGAAGCGGCGGCGCCGACCGCGGTGACCCGCTTCACTTCTTCGGGTGCGTCGGCGCGAAGCCAGGCCCGGGCCTCCGCCGGCAGAGCGAAGCTTCCCAAGATCGTCTGCTGCGCGAGAATCTGCCAGCGGCTTCCCTGCCCGGTCGAGCGCTTGAGCGCTCCGGCCAGCCAGGCTTCCTGCTCGCCGCCCAGCATGGTCCGCTCCGGATCGCGCCAGGCGCCGTCGCGGAAGCGCATCAGCGAGGCCTTGATGTCCTCGCCCCGGCGAAGGTGCTCGGCGAATTCGAGCGGGCGGCTTCGCGCCGTGAGCCGGGTCTCGGGGCGGAACAGGGTGGCGAGGTCGCCGATCTCGTAGCTTTCCCAGGCGTTGTCGGAGACGGGCAGCCATTCGCGATAGGCGCGCTGCGCCGCGGCCTTGCGGGCGCTCCACGGCCCTTCCTTCGCGGGATCGTGATTCTCGGCGCCGCCCCGCCACGAGTCGTTCGCGCTCTCGTGATCGTCCCACATCATCACCATCGGCGCCGAGGCGTGGAGCCGCTGGAGATCGGGATCGGAGCGATAGGCGGCATGGCGGAGGCGATAGTCGGCGAGGGCGATCGTCTCGTTCGCCGGATCGAGGATTCGGCCGGCCAGAGCCTCGCCGGCCGAGGGATATTTGCCGCTTTGATATTCGTAGAGATAGTCGCCCAGATGGACGAGCAGATCGAGGTCGCGGCGCCCGGCGGCGTGGGCGTAGGCGTTGAAATGGCCGAAGGCGAGGTTCGCGCAGGAGAAGATTCCGAGCGTGAAGCGCGGCGTCCGGCCTTCGGGGAGGGTGCGGGTCCGGCCGGTTGCGGCGGCGGCGCCGTCGAGGTTGAGGAAGCGGTAGGAATATGAACGGCCCGGCTTCAGGCCCTCGGCGACCACCTTGACGCACCAGTCGTGCCCGGCCGTGGCGAGCACGGTGCCTTCAGCGACAACGCGGCGGGGACTGTCCTCATCGCGAACTTCCCAGCCGAGCCGCGAAGAATCGCCGCGGATCGGGACGTGGCGGCTCCACAGCATCACCGAGCGCTGCCTCGGCTCGCCGCTTGCGACTCCGTGGGTGAAGCCTACGCGCGAGGCGATCTGCGCGACCCCCGGTACGGCAAGGGCGCCGAGGCCGAGCGTTCCGGCCTTGAGGAGCAGGCGGCGATCGAGGTCGATGGTCATGCGGGGGTTGTGGCGCAAGGACTCCCCTCCCTGCAAGGGAGGGGTTGGGGGTGGGTCCGCCGAAGGCGGCCGAAACTCGGATTCAGCAAAAGTCTCGCTACGCTCGCCTACCCACCCCTGGCCCCTCCCTTAAAGGGAGGGGAAGCTAAGCCAGCAGCTTGAGCGGGTTCTCGACCAGCTTCTTCAAATCCTGCATGAAGTTGGCGGCGTCCCAGCCGTCGACGACGCGATGGTCGCAGCTCAGCGACAGGTTCATGCGCTTGCGGATCTCGAGCTCGCCGTCGATCGGCACCACTTTCTCCTCGACCTTGTTGACCGCGAGGATCGCGACCTCGGGGCGGTTGATCACCGGGGTCGAGGCGATCCCCCCCATCGGGCCGAGGCTGGAAATGGTGATGGTCGAGCCCGACAGCTCCTCGCGGCTCGCCTTGCCGGTGCGGGCGGCTTCGGAGAGGCGGAGGATCTCGCGGGCGATGTCCCAGATGGAGAAGCGCTCGGCGTTGCGGATGACCGGCACCATCAGGCCGTTCGGGGTCTGGGTCGCCATCCCCATGTGGACGGCGCCCGAGCGGTGGAGGAGGTTCTCGTCGTCGTCGTAGCGGGTGTTGATCTGCGGATATTCGGCGAGGGTGCGGGCCATGGCGGTGATCAGGAACGGGAGCAAGGTGAGCTTCGGGTTGCCGCCGCGGTCCGAATTCATCATCGCCCGAGTCTGCTCGAGCGCGGTGACGTCATATTCCTCGACCAGGGTGAAATGCGGGATCCGGCGCTTCGCCTCCTGCATGTTCTCGGCGATCTTGCGGCGCAGGCCGACGACCTTGACGGTCTCGTCCTGCCGGCGCTGGCCGCCGGATCGGGAGACGCCGCCGCCATTGTAGAGCAGGTAGGAGTCCAGGTCGGAATGGCGGATCCGGTCGGCGGTCGTCTTCACCTGGGCCAGGTCGATGCCGAGGTCGCGGGCGCGGGCGCGGACGGCGGGCGATGCGAGGATCTTCAGCCTTTCCAGGCCAGGCGGCTCGGGCTGGGGGTTCAGGCCGACCAGGTCGCCGGCGGAAACCACCCCCTTGACCCTGGGCGGGTCGGGCTGCGGGTTGAAACCTTTGGCCTCGCCGGGGCTGACCGGCGCGCCGACCTCCCTCCGGTCTCCCTGCCGCCGATCCGGGTCCTCCCGAGGCTCGGCGCGGCGGTCTTCGCCGTCGCGGCGATCGTCGCCGCGGCGGTCCTCGCCGGTGCTGGGAATTGCGGCCTCGAGCTCCGGCCGCTCCTCGACCAATCCATCGGCCAGCGCGACTTCATCGTGGCGCCCGCCGTCGGCTGCACTCTCGTCGGCGCCGGCGCCCGCCTCCCCTTCGGTCGCGATGACGACAAGCACCGAGCCGATCGGTATCTGGTCGCCGACCTCGCCGGCAAGCTCGAGCACCTTGCCGGCGACCGGGCTCTCCATCTCGACCGTGGCCTTGTCGGTCATCATGTCGGCGAGCTGCTGGTCTTCCCTGACGTCGTCGCCGACCTTGATGTGCCATTGGACGATCTCGGCCTCGGCAATGCCTTCGCCGATGTCGGGCAGCTTGAATTCGAAGCGCGCCATGCGTCCTAGTCCTCCAAAGCTTTCCTGAGCGCCAGCCCGAGCCGGACCGGGCCGGGGAAATAGGCCCATTCCATCGAATGCGGATAGGGCGTGTCCCAGCCGGTGACCCGGGCGACGGGCGCTTCGAGATGGTAGAAGCAGCGTTCCTGGACGAGCGCCGACAGTTCGGCGCCGAAGCCCGAGGTGCGGGTCGCCTCGTGGACGATCAGGCAACGGCCGGTCTTCTTCACCGAGGCTTCGATCGTCTCGATGTCGACGGGGACAAGGGTTCGAAGGTCGATCACCTCGGCGTCGACTCCTTCCGCGGCGGCGGTGGCGAGGGCGACGTGGACCATGGTGCCATAGGCGAGGATGGTGATTTCCTCCCCTTCGCGGACGACCGCCGCCTTGCCGAGAGGGACGGTGTAGTGGCCGTCCGGCACCTCGGCCGCCGGATGCTTCGCCCAGGGCGTGACGGGCCGCTCGTAGAAGCCGTCGAACGGGCCGTTGTAGATGCGCTTGGGCTCGAAGAAGACGACCGGATCATTGTCCTCGATCGCGGCGATGAGCAGGCCCTTGGCGTCGTAGGGGTTGGACGGGATCACCGTCTTGATCCCGGCGATGTGGGTGAACAAGGCCTCGGGCGACTGGCTGTGGGTCTGGCCGCCGAAGATGCCGCCGCCATAAGGGGTGCGAAGCACCATCGGCAGATGCCATTCGTTCGCCGACCGGTAGCGCATCTTTGCGGCTTCGGAGACGATCTGATCGAAGCCGGGATAGATATAGTCCGCGAACTGGATCTCGGCGACGGGACGGAGGCCGTAGGCGGCCATTCCGACGGCGATGGCGACGATTCCGTTCTCGCTGATCGGGGAATCGAAGGCGCGCTCCTTTCCGAACTTCTTCTGGAGGTGCTCGGTGACCCGGAAGACACCGCCGAAATAGCCTATGTCCTCGCCGAGGACGACCATGGCGGGGTCGCGCTCCATCATCACGTGATGGGCGGAGTTGAGCGCCTGGATCATGTTCATGACGCTCATTTGCGCTTCGCCTCGCCTTCCGCGATCGCCTGGGCCTGCTGCTCCTTCAGATGCCAGGGGAGCTCCTCGAACACATCCTCGAACATCGAGGCGATGTTCAGATATGGATCGGACTGGAGCGTTCCGAGCTTCTCCGCCTCCTTCTGGGCGGCGCGGACCTCGGCGTCGAGGGCGTCGAGCTGGGCCTGGTGCCGCTCGTCATCCCATTCGCCGATCGCGACGAGATGCTGCCTGAGGCGCGCGACCGGATCGCCGAGCGGCCATTGCGCTCCGGCATTCTGGGGACGGTAGACGGAGGGGTCGTCGGAGGTGGAATGGCCCTCGACCCGGTAGGTGAAGAATTCGATCAGGGTCGGCCCGAGATTGGCGCGGGCGCGGTCGGCGGCCCATTGCGTCGCCGCATAGACTGCGAGCGCATCGTTGCCGTCGACCCTCAGGCCGGCGATCCCGTAGCCGACGGCGCGGGCGGCGAAGGTGGTGAGGTCGCCGCCGGCGATCCCGGAGAAGGTCGAGATCGCCCACTGGTTGTTGACGACGTTGAGGATGACCGGCGCCCGGTAGACCCCGGCGAAGGTGCAGGCGGCATGGAAGTCGCCCTCGGCGGTCGAGCCGTCGCCGATATAGGCCGAGGCGATCCGGCTGTCGCCGCTTATCGCCGAGGCCATCGCCCAGCCCACCCCCTGGGGGAATTGGGTCGCGAGGTTGCCCGAGATGGTGAAGAAGCCGTGCGCGTTGGACGCGTACATGATGGGAAGCTGGCGGCCCTTCAGAGGATCGCCGCGGTTCGAATAGACCTGGCACATCATCTGGACGAGCGGATAGTCGCGGGCGACGAGAAGGCCCTGCTGGCGGTAGGTGGGGAAGCACATGTCGTCGCGGTCGAGGGCGTGGGCGCCGGCGACCGCGATCGCCTCCTCGCCGGTCGCCTTCATGTAGAAGCTGGTCTTGCCCTGCCGCTGGGCGCGGTACATCCGGTCGTCATAGGCCCGGACCATCATCATGTCGCGAAGGATGCGGCGCAGCGTGTCCGGGTCGAGCTTCGGGTCCCAGGGGCCGACCGCCTTGCCATCGTCGTCGAGGACCCGGACCAGCGAGTAGACCAGCTCATGCGTGTCCGAGGCAGGCGCTGCGACATCGGGACGGCGGACGCTGCCGGCGGACGGAATCTCGATATGGCTGAAATCGACCGCGTCCCCCGGCCGGGCCGGCGGCTCCGGGACATGTAAGGAGAGCGCCGGCCGGTTCGGGCGCTCGCTTGCTCTGTTCATCCTTGGCCCTGTTCGTTGCGGCTTGCTGCGCCCGTAACCCTTGTCGCCGCCCTTGTGAAGCGGGCCCCGGCGGGGCAGGTACGAGGACAAAGGAGCGACACCATGAGCTTGTTCCGTCCCCTCGCCGCTCTGCTTCTGCTCGCGGCCGCCGCCTGCGCCAGCACGCCGGACGAGCCGGCCGCGCCGAGCTGGTATGTGATGCGGCATCTGCAGAAGGCCGAGGGGCAGGATCCGGCGCTGAGCGCGGATGGACACGCCAATGCGCGGCGGCTGATCGGCTTCCTGGCCGCCGACCCGCCCGGGGCGATCTACGTCAGCACCACGCGGCGAGCCCTCGAAACGGCGGGCCCGCTGGCGGCGAAGCTGGGCGTGACGGTGAAGGAATATGATCCGCGCGACACGCCGGGGCTGGTGGCGAGGGTGAAGGCGGAGGGTGGAACGGTGCTCATCGTGGGCCACAGCAATACCGTGCCGGAGATCGTCGCCCAGCTCGGAGGGGCGCGGCCGGCCGATCTTGGCGAGGGCGATTATGGCGACATCTTCAGGGTTCGGCGGGACGGCAGCGTGGAAAGGCTGAGGGCTTATTAGATCCTCCCCTCCCTGCAAGGGAGGGGCCGGGGGTGGGTCCGCCGGAGGCGGCCGAAACTCCGACTCGGCAGAAGTCTCGCTCCGCTCGACTACCCAGCCCTAACCCCTCCCTTGCAGGGAGGGGAAGCCGACACCCACCTCAAAGATCGATGCAGGCGGCGATGCTCTCGAGCTTGCGGATCCGCTCCTTCAGATCGGCCATCTCGATCCGTTCGGCCATCCCGCCGTGGCTCGCCGGCCGCGATTCGGCCCCGGCCAGCTCCAGCCGCTTGAGGTCGAGCCAGCCCTGCCAGCCTCTCAAGGCGGCGAAGAGCAGGATGCCGAGCGCCGCCAGGCCGAAGCTCGCCATCACCATCATCGTCATCGGTTCGCTCATCAGATCCTCCCATTCCTTCCAGGCCGGTCAGCGCAGGCTCTCGATCTCGCGGGCGAGCGGGGTGTTCTGCGCGGTCACATAGGTTTCGACCTCGGCCATCCGCCGGTCGATGTCGCGCATCGAGCGGCTCATCTCGAAGGTCGAGGTGCGAAGCGCCGGAGCGGCCGCCGCTTCGCCATAGCCGGCGGCGGGCCGCTTCTTGCCGATCATCGCCGCCGCGCCATAGGCCACCAGGCCCCAGGGGAAGGTGACGAGGGTCAGCAGCACCACCGCCACCCGGACGAAGGTCGGATCCCAGTTCATGTGGTTGGCGAGGCCGGCGCAAACTCCGAAAACCTTGCCGTTGGCCTTGTCGAGATAGAAACTCTTCTTCATCTTTCCCTCCTGAATGTCTCGAGTTCGCGGCGGGGCTCCCTGATCCCGGTCTGCGCCGGGTGGGTGGCGAGAGTCCGCCAATTGGGGTTGCGGGCGTTCATGATCCGGTAGATCCAGTCCTCCATGGCTCATCCCTCCCGGTCCCGGGCGAGCCTGGCCTTCAGGGCCTCGAGCTCGGCGTCGATCTTCTCGGCATTGCGAAGCTCCGATATCTCCTCGTCGAGGCTCCTGGGCGGAGCGCCGAGCATCAGGGCGTCGGCGCGGCCTTCGGCCTGATCGACCTGGCGCTCGAGCTCATCGAAGCGGGAGAAGGCCTCGTCGACCCTCGGGCCCGCCGTCATCTCGCGAAGCCGGACTCGCTGGTTGGCGCTTTCGAGCCGGCTCTGGGTCGCGGTCTGGCGGATCCGCGCTTCGCGCAGCTTGCCCTGGAGCTTGGCGATGTCGGCTTCCGAGGCGCGCATCGCCTCGTCGAGCATGTCGATCTCGGAGCGGAGGCTCTCGGCCAGAGCCGCGGCCTTCTGCTTCTCGGTCAGGGCGCCATGGGCGAGGTCCTCGCGGCCCTTGCTCAGGGCGAGTTCCGCTTTCTCGGCCCAGCTCTCCTGGAGCCTGTCGAGGCGGGCGATCTGGCGATGCATCTCCTTCTGGTCGGCGACGGTCCGGGCGGCGCTCGAGCGCACCTCGACCAGCGTCTCCTCCATCTCGAGGATGATCATCCGGATCATCTTGGCCGGGTCCTCGGCCCTGTCGAGCAGGTCCGAGAAGTTCGCTGCGACGATGTCGCGGGTGCGGGAGAAGATGCTCATCGGGAGGAACTCCGTGAAACCGAAAGCGGGCGGGGCCGGACGAGCGCCGCGGAGCGTCTCGTTGCGGGGGCCGCCTGGCCGGGTCGGGATCCGCACCAGCTTGCCGGCGGGCACGTGGATGGTCTCAGACACGGGCGGAGGCGACCGGCGCCGACGCGTAGAGGGCCGGACCGGTCTCGACGGCGCGGGCCGGGCCGACCGCGGCGCCGACCGCCGTCGCCGACAAAACCACCGCCAGGAACGCGGCCGCCACAGTCTCACCGATCTTGCGATAATCGAACATTTCCCTGCTCCTTGAACCTGTTGATCCCCCGCCCGAAGCGGTTGCCGACATGATTACAAGGGCCGTGCCAAGTGCAGGAAACGGCGGAAAACTGCGATAAACGGGATTGCCAGCGACGCAGGGTGGGCTAGATCGCCACCGAGGGTTGGGAAATTCCGCCAACGGTTGGCATTACCGTCATCCCGGCGAAAGCCGGGACCTCAGGACGAGAAGTCTCGGTGGGTCTCCCCGAGGTCCCGGCTTTCGCCGGGATGACGGAGTCAGGCCCGCGCCCGGGCCACCATGCGCTGGAGCGTCGAGCGCCGGTGGCTCGGCCCGCGCGTCGCGTCGAGGATCTTGGCGCCGGCCATGAAGACCGCGCCGGTGCAGCAGGCGAAGAGGAGCCAGCCGCCGATTCCGGGATATTGGGCCGTATAATGGAAGCCACGGGTCACGCCTCCGACGGCAAGCGCGTAGATGATCGCCCAGGCTTCGAGCCGGGTCTTGATGACGAAAAGTCTTAAAGCCTTCTTCAGCATGTCCGCTAATGAGCAAGATCCGGGCCAGCCGCGGAAAACTGCGGTTTTCGGGGCTGGGCGGGGGCGGAAGTGTAAACGCGGGCGACGATTCCTCCCCTCCCTGAAAGGGAGGGGGAGGCTACTTCAGCTCCACCCAGGTAGGAGCGTGGTCGCTGGCTTTTTCCCTGGCCCTCGCCTCCCGGTCGACCCCGGCCGCCTTGAGGCGCTTCGCCGCCGGCGGGTTCAGCAGGAGATGGTCGATACGGATCCCCGCATTGCGGGCGAAGGCGTTGCGCCAATAATCCCAGAAGGTGAAGATGGGCTCCTTCGGGTGCAGGTGCCGCAACGTGTCGGTCCAGCCCTGGTCAACCAGCCTTTCATATTGCGCTTGGGGTTCGGGCTGCATCAGCGCGTCGTCCATCCAGCGCTCGGGCTTGTAGGCGTCGATCGCCGTCGGGGTCGGGATGATGTTGTAGTCGCCGGCGAGCACCACCGGCTCGCTCAGCGCGACAAGCTCCGCCGCCCGGGCGATCAGCCGCTCGTTCCAGGCGAGCTTGTAGTCGAACTTGGGCCCCGGATGCGGGTTGCCGTTCGGCGCGTAGAGGCCTCCGACCAGCACTCCGCCCACGGCCGCCTCGATATAGCGGCTCTGGACGTCGTCCGGGTCGCCCGGGAGCCCGCGGCAGGTCTCCACGGGCTCGCAGTCGCGGGCGAGGATGGCGACTCCGTTCCAGCGCTGCTGGCCGTGCCAGATCGCGCCGTAGCCGGCCTTCTCGATCGCGCGCGCCGGGAACTTGTCGTCCGGCGCCTTGAGCTCCTGCAGGCAGACAGCGTCGGGCCGGAACGATTCGAGCCATTCGAGCAGCAGCGGAAGCCTGCCGTTGACTCCGTTGACGTTGAAGGTGGCGATCCGCATCCCGTCCGAAAGCGTACGCTGGCGACCGGTTCCGAACACGAGCAATTCGTGTCAACCCGGCCGGAATGGCGGATTTCCGCCAAGTCTTTACGTGGCGCGGATTTTGCTTACGATTACAATTGTGATCGACTCGACGCCTTTTTACCTGATGCGCGACCATGGCGAGGGCGAGCGCCTGCCGCTGAGGCACGGCTGCGTCGTGCTTTCGAGGCTCGAAGGGGGCCGGAGCACAGTCCGGGCGCTGGCGCCCTCGGTCAAGTTCGTCCTGAGCGGCGAGGAGGTGTACAAGATCGACGGCCGCGCCCGGGCGGTGAAGCCGGGCCGGTTCCTGCTTGTGGAGGCCGGCACCGAGTTCGAGGTGTCGACGCCGCGGCCGGACGAGACGGTCGGTCTTTGCGTCTACCTCGGAGTGACGGCGGCGGCGCCGATCGATCGCGGGCCGCTCGGCCGGGTGATCGAGGGCTGCGGAGCGGAGCCGCTCGCCCCGTTGCTCTCGCGCTACGCCCGGCTGCTCGCCGCGCGGCCCGACGCCGGAGCGGCGCTGGCCTCGAAGATCGTCCAGCAGGTCACGGCCGGCGCCGAGGATTATCTTTCCACCTTCGCTAGCCGGCTCGAGCGGCTGAGCAGCCTCAAGCGCTCGACCCGGATCGAGACGCTTCAGCGGATCGAGCGGGCGCGGGCCTTCATCCACGACCATCAGGACCGGCCGCTCACCCTCGACGAGATCGCGGCGCGGGCGGCGCTGTCCCGCTTCCATCTCAGCCGAAGCTTCGCCGAGGTGCACGGGCTTCCGCCTTTGGCCTATCACCGCCGGCTCCGGCTGGAAGGCGCCGCGAGGCTGTTGAGGCAGGGCACGGCGTCGCCGACCGACCTCGCCGAAAGCCTCGGCTACGCGTCGCTCAGCGCCTTCACCCGCGCCTTCCGCCAGGCCTACGGAGTCCCGCCGAGCAGGGCTCAGTAGAAGGCGCTCCTCACCAATTCCTCCCCGAGCTCGTCTCGGGGAGGGGGACCGCGCGAAGCGCGGTGGAGGGGAAATTCCGAGTCTGCATTGCCCCTCCACCACGACGCTTCGCGCCGCGGTCCCCCTCCCCGAGCAAGCTCGGGGAGGAATTCAATGGACCCGATTCACGCTGCGAGGATTGAGACGCCCTCAGCACCGAACTCCAGCCTCGCCGTGAGCAGCGCGCGGAAGACGTTGTAGCCGCCGGTGCCGGGGTGGAAGGCGTGGAAGAAGAGCTGGGGCTCGCCGTCCAGGCCGGGGGCGACCGAGGCGTGGCCGGGCGCGGTCCAGGTGCGGGTCGAACGGAGCAAAGGCTCGGGCTGCTTGACGTAGGGGCCGAGCGGATGGTCGGCGACCGCGACCCCGATGCCGTAGGCCGGGGTCGAGAAATCGTTGCCGGCGTAGAAGAGCCAGTAGCGGCCTTGCTGGCGGGTCACCCAGGGGCCCTCGATGAGATGCCCTTCCCAATCCTGATCGTTGGCGAGAACCACGACCGGCTCGCCGAGGAAGGATTCGCCGTCCGGAGCGATGCGCTGGGCGTAGATGGGGGTCCGCATCGCTTCGAGTATCGCGCCGGCGACTCCGCATTGCTCGAGCGAGTCGCGGACCGGCCGCCAGTTGCGCAGCGCCGCCTCGATCAGCGGCTGCATCAGGAAGAAGCGCTCCATCGGGCGGCGCGTGTTCGCCCAGGGCACGATCGCCGCTGCGAAGGCGGCGGTGCGCCGGTCTTCCTCGAGCTCGAACAGGCGTTCGATCAGCTCCGGCCGGGAGCGCAGGAGCGTGGCCAGCGGGCGCGGCCAGACTCCGTTGGTGTCGGCCTTCCAGAACAGGAAGGGCTGGCCGTCCGAATCGATGAAGATATGCGAATCGATCACTCCGCCGCTGAGCAGCGGCTTGCCGGAATCGTCCGGCGCGCCGGTGGTGTTGAGGCCGTGGCCGGCGATGAGCGGCCGGCCGAGATCGCGCCACGGACCGAACGGAGCGTCGCTTTTGGCAAGGCCGATGGCGAGCGCATTCGATCTTTGGCGGGCGCTGTAGACCAGCCAATATTCATCGCCGACTCGAGCCATTTCGGGAGCCCAGAAATCGGCGACCCGGCGCCCGGTGGCGGTCCATGCCGGCGCTTCTCCCTCCGGGAAGACGAAGCCCATCGGGTGCCAATGCTCGAGATCGTCCGAGCGCAGGATCGGGAAGGCGTCCGGAGCGTCGTTCGAAGTGGCGACGAGGACATAGCCCTGGTCGGTCTTCAGCACGGCCGGGTCTCCATAACCGGCGAGGATGCGGGGGGAGACGTTGTCGGTGAGCAGCGGCCGCCACTCGATATCCGCCTCGGGAAACTGCTCGGGTTCGGCGAAGGCATGCGGGGGCCGGGTGCCCCAATCTTGCGCGAGGCGGCGGTGGAAGCCGGCATAATCGGACTGCTCTCCGCCGGTGAGATGATAGTGGCGAACGTCGGGAAGACCGGAGGCGCGGACGGAGATCCGGCTCCCCTCCCCATCCTCGGCGGCCTCGACTTCAAAGGCGAATCGTGCATTTTCCAACATCGGCGCGCCGTTAGCGGCCTCGTATTAATCATACAAATGGTTTAATCCGGAATCGGTCCTGGGCGGGATGGTTTGAGATGGCGTCGGCGGCGAAGATCGAAGAGCAGGGTTACGACACGGGCGCCATCATGGGCGGCCTCTACGGCGACGGGATCATCGCCTTGAAGGGCGCCTTCCCGCGGTCGTGGGCGGAGCGGATGCGCGAGGACATCGGGCTCCTGTTCGAAGAAGCGAAGAAGGTGCCCGGCGGCGCCCTGCCGCGCGGCCCGCAGCGCTGGTATGTCGAGGTCCATCCCGAGCGGATAAGGGGCTTCGTCGACATCGCCACCCATCCCTGGTTCGTCGCCGTCTGCGAAGCGGTTCTCGGCCCCGACTACAGGATCGTCGAAGTGGGCTTCGACATTCCCTTCCCGGGCGCCGCCGACCAGCCCTGGCACCGCGACTTTCCGGCGCCCGACGCGACGATGAATGGACGGCGGCTCAACTCGCTGGCCTTCAACCTGAGCGCGGTCGACACTCGGCCGGAGCACGGCGCCTTCGAGATCGCTCCGGGCACTCAGTGGGACGATCTCAGCGCCTGCAAGGACGGCATGTTTCCGCCCAGGGAATGGTGGCCGCGCTATATCTCGCGATGCCAGGCGAGGCTCGCGCAGATGGGCGACATCTCGGCGCGATCGGCGCTCACCATCCACCGCGGGACGGCCAATCGCTCGGACGAATGGCGGCCGGTGCTGGTGGTCGGAGTCGATGCGCCCGACGCGACCAATGCCAATCATCACGACCTGCAGGTCACTCGCGTCTATCTCGACTCGCTTCTGCCGCGAGTGAGGGACCATCTCACCTATCGTGTGACGGACGACTTGAAGCCGGTCCTCCAGCATCACGTCATCGAGGGGCTTCTCGAGCCGGAATATTGATTCCCCTCCCTGCAAGGGATCGTTGCGTAACGGCGCATTGGGTTGCGATTGAACGGTTTGGCGTCGTGGAGCTATGCTCGTGGGCCGTTGTTTCGGGCTTTTGGGCTGTTTTTTTGGGGCTGGAGTCCGCTCTGGGCAGACTCCGGGCCTGGTCACGCGGTGCTGAGCGCGGCCCAGCGCCGCAGGTTGAACGCCATGGCCGCGATCAGCACCTGGGCATTTGCCTTGGCGAGGCCGCGGTAGCGGATGGCGGTCAGTCCCATCCGGCGCTTGAGGGTCGCGAACGTCGTCTCGACC
>DASVVM010000033.1:0-6452 GCA_036386555.1 Allosphingosinicella sp. | reverse complement strand
GGCCTCGGCCTGCTCGCACCGATCTTCGACCGAGCCCGACTTCGCGGCAATCTGGACATGGCGAGCGCCGTGCAGGTGGAAAGCGTCGAGCTATACCGCAAGGCGCTGCTCACGGCGCTCGGCGAGGCCGAGGACGCTCTGGAAGCCGTCGAGCGCTCCCGCGCCCGGGAAGCGCTTCTCGACACCATCGTCTCGGAAGCGGTGACCACCGCTCGCCTGGCCCGCCTCCAGTATGTCGAGGGCGCCGCCGATCTGCAGTGGGTCCTCGATGCCGAGCAGCGCCTCGTCCAAGCCGAGGACGCCCGCGCCATCGCCCAGCAGGAGCGGCTGGAAGCGGCGATCGACCTCTATCGCGCGCTGGGCGGCGCCCCGGCCACGCCCGCTTTGCGCTTCACCGCGCGACAATATCCGGATCAGTCGGAGCCCGTCGATCATGCTTCACCAGCGCGCTGAAAGCCCCGCCGGCGAGGCGCCCGCCCCGCGGCTGCGGATCAACCCCGATCTAGACCTGGAGGCCCTGTCGCACACCTACGCGGCGGAGAAACGGGTGCGGATCTATGGGCTGCTTTCCGAAGGCGCGGTGGAGCTGCACGAGCAGCTGGAAACCCGCCAGGACTGGATCCACCTGATCAGCGCCGCGGACGGCGTGATCGAGCTCGACCGCAGAGCCCGGGCGGAGATGAGCGCACGCCGCTGGGCTGAGATCGAGGCCGCGGCGCACGCCCGCGCCCGGACCGGCTTTCAATATCGCTATTTCGGGCTGCGCGTGCCGGACGAGAAAGAGCGCGGCGGCCGGCACGACCTGCTCAGCGAATTTTCACGGCTCATGACAAGCAAGCCGATGCTCGACCTGCTTCGGGCCGTTACCGGCCATGACGGAGTCGCCTTCACCGACGGCCACGCGACGGCTTACGGGCCGGGCGACTTCCTGACCGGACATGACGACGCCGTCGCCGGCAAGAACCGGCTCGCCGCCTATGTCTACGGTCTGACCCCCAACTGGCGGCTCGAATGGGGCGGGATGTTGCTGTTCCACGGCCATATGGACCGGACCGCCACCGGCCTGGTGCCGCGCTTCAACACGCTCGACCTTTTCACCGTGCCCCAGCAGCACAGCGTCTCGCAAGTGACCCCCTCGGCCCCGCATCGGCGGTTCGCGGTTACGGGTTGGCTGCGCGGGTCCGGCGCGTAAGACCCAAACGGAAAACGCCCCGGCTCCTCGGAGCCGGGGCGCCTTTCTATTGGTGCGTTAGCGCGGGCCGCGGCTGTCGCCGACGCTGCCTTCCTTGCCGCCGCCGGTCTTGCCGGAATTGCCCGGCGCGGCGAGGTTGGCGTCGGCGCCGTTGCCGAAGCCGTTATTGCCCTTCTTCTGCTTCTTCGGGTTGGACTCCGGCGGCGGGCAGTAGCAGCCGCAGGGGCCGGACGGAGAGCTGCCGGCGCCGGTGACGGCCTGCAATTCGAACTCGTGAAGATCGCGCATAATACCTCCTGTTGACCTCGTTCGGGCCGCCCCAGGGAAAGACGCTTCCAGTGCGGTCGAACAGGTCCTGACGAAGGTCCCGGGGCTGGACAATAGGGCAGAATCGGAGGTCTCTAATTGGGACAAGGCGGACACTTCGGTTAACCGACGAGTGTTAGATTTCTGGCCTCGTTGGCTGGCGGCGGAAACCGTCTTCGGCCAGCGCTGCCTTCATTTCCCAGACTGAGACGGCGCAATTCCCCGGATTGACCCGCCCGCTGAATTATGGCCCGCTGGCCCGGGGTTTTGCGGGGGCATGCAGGTTGGACAGGTTGAGCTTGAAGGGCGTTGCCCTTGTCACTTTGGTCGTGAGTTTCGGGCTCTGGGCGCTGATCATTTTCGCCGGCGCGGCTATCCTCCGGCTCGGGCTCCCCTGACGCGCTGAGCCGTCAGGCGCCGCCGGTTACCGGAAGAGGTAAGGGGAAGGCGGCTCCCCCGGCCGAGCCATGGCTCTGCGCCGCTGACCGTGGAACTGCACCGCTTACGCTACCGACCAGCAGGCCTGTCGGAAGGCACGCATGTCGGCGAGCAGGTGACTTTCGTGCGTGGCCGGACCTCGGGATCGCTTCCGAACCAGGGACGCCGGGGGTCCAGATCGATGTCGATGAACCTGCCCCCGAAATCCAGTTTCAAACTATGCGCCTGGTCCGCCCACTGCAGGGTTCCGCTGAAGGGGGCCGCCTGGCCGGGCCCCAGTGAAGGAACCGGAGGGAGCAGTCTCCAGTCGCCTACGGTGCCGGTGCCGCCCCGGCCGCCCGAATCGCCGACCACGTCGAAATAGATATCGGGCACGCGCTGGGCTTGGCCGGTGCGGTTCTCGATGCGGCCCGACACGATGAACAAGACAGTTTGTCCGCCCAGCGGCCTTCGCTCCGCGTGCAGACCGATCGTCAGCGGCGTCACGGAGCGGCAATCACTCTCCCTGGCCCAGGCGAAAGCGCCTTCGCAGCTCAGAAATCCATCGCGGAGCCAGAAAAGCAGGCCAGCGATGACGATCGCTGGAAGCAGTGCCAGCTGCAACAGGCGGCCCCGGGGGCGCTTGCCCGTCGATGCTCCGCCGACCATTGAGCCTCCTTGTGACCGCGTTCGTATGAAGTCCTGCCGGCATCGGCGTCAACTCGGGTCCGATAGCCAGCCGGTGCGGATCACGGATACCGCAGAATGTCGCGGTGGTCCGTGATTGTCTCACGCGCTAAGCCGCGCCCCGCTCCTCCCCGTCGAGGATATCCACGGCAACGAAGTCGTCCGGCAGGATCGCCGCGGAATAGAGCCGCCACGTCTTGGCCTGACGCAGACTGGTCCCCGCCGGGTACATCGCGGCGAGGAAATCCGGGGGCAGACTGCGGCGCGCCCAAGGCAGCCATTGGTGCAGGTTGCGGTCCGTCTCGGACAGATCCACCGTGATCCGTACCGACGCCTCCTTGGCGTGGCGCGTTCCCGGCGACGGAAGTACGGCGCTCCATTCCTGCGCCTGCAGCCGCTCGTCCTCGGTCATGACCCGGCCGCCCTGCTCGAGGCCGTGGCCGTCCGGCCCCGGATCGGAAGTCAGCCATATGGCCATCGCAGCGCGGTCCGGGCCGACGGGAACCCGGCCGTAAAGGAGGCCGTCCCGAAGGATGGCCGGGAGGTGTCGGCGCTCGGTAAAGTGGTAGAGAAGCATCCTCGCTGCCTCATGGGTTCGATGTGGCGGGGTCCTCGTCCTCGCCGTCATCGGGATGATGGACGGGAAGCGACCACAAGATCTGCCCGCGCAGCAACGCCTCCTGATCCTCCAGGCCCGCGCGGCGAGCCGCCGCCCTCTTGGAAAGCAAGGCCGCCAGGATCGCCTCCCGGCTCGCGAGGGCGCCGGGCGCCCGGCCCTTGTTCAGGGCCTGGGCCAGCCGAAAAGAAAGACTGGTCCGCTTCACGGCCGAGTGCCTGACGGGAGAACCCCCCGAACTTCATCGCCGGTGCCGTTCGACGATAGGTAATCCGACATGGGTGACTCCAACGATTTGAACGTCGGGGCTATCTCAAAAGCTTTAATCAACTCCTTCACGCGTAAGGGGGCCCGCCAAACTAGGGCGCGGGGGGCGGATCGCGGAGCAAGTCGATGCGCTCGCGTCGATGGCGGTCCTTGCGCTGCTGTCGCCACCTTCCCCGCGCTCGCCACATGGTCAGTGCTGCAATGATTGCGAGGATGATGATGGCCAGGGCGATCATTTCTCTGGCAGCCACGACCGGATCCTTCCTGAGTGAAGAGAGGCGCCCGGGTTGCTTGCCCCCGAACGCCTCTCGCCAGCAACGTCGCTTGAACGCTGCCGCGAAGCACAATGCAGGGGGCACAGCCGGGTTCCGGCCAAGGGGAGGGGGCCAGGTCAGGGGTTCCCTGCACCTGGTCCGTCGACGAGATCTCAGCGGGCTCGCGTGCGTGGCGTCAAGCCATCGGCATGGGCGGCTCGACGTCCGGTTCCAAAGCCTGCGCCTCCGTCTCGTAGGCATCGGCGTGTTCGAGCATCTCGGCGGCTATCGATTCGTCCGCGTCCGCGGCCAGCTTTCGAAGGTTTTCGGCCAGGCGCCGAAGTGTAGGAGCGTCACGCATGCCCACAAATCCCTGTTCGTCCCCCGCCGATCGCTCCTATTCCGGAACAACCTCGCGGTCACCAGCCATTATCCTCCTTTGCCCGCTTCCCTGGCTCGATTCGTCCGTCACCCGACATGACGGCAGGGCATTCCGGACCGCTGCCAAGGCCGAAATCAGGCCGCTCCGGCGGTATCGAACAGCACTCGCGAATCGAACGCCAGCCCGATCAGCCCGTCGGCGCTCCACTTCACCGTCGCGGGGACGAGAAGGCCGCCCTCGAACCGAACCTGGACGCTGTCTCCGGCCTGAAGCTGCGCCGGAGCATCGCCCATCACCCCGCCGGCGGAGAGGTTGTGGATCGCAAATTCGAGCGGTGAGCCGTCGATCAGAAGCGCCAGCGTCCGGTCCGCGACGGGCACGCGCTCGTGCCGGCGCCGGTTCGAGCTCTTTTTGGTCTCGACCGGCGCGGCGGACTTCGCGGAGCCGACCCATTTGGCCTCCGCGAGCGCGATCGCGGTCCCGCAGAACGCGCATTCCGCCGTCTGCCGTCCGACATGCCATTGAGCGCGCCCGCAGCCCGGGCATCGATTGGTCTCCTCCGCCCGATACACGACGTGGTGTCCACGCCCGGCTAGATCGGCGCCCAGCGTCCGCTGGTCCCGAGAATATATGCTGACCGCGCCCATCCGTTGGTCTCCGAGCCTGTGACGGGCCGATCGCTCACCGACCCTGAGACGGGCTTACGGTCAGAAGTTTGCGGAAGTCCTTACGCGCCCTCAATTTCTCCGAGGGGCCATGCGTTGATCCTTGTGAGGCCTGGTTCGCGGAGAGACACGGAGGTCGCGCCGGCCCATTCCACGCAGATCGCTTCTCGGCGTTGCGGTGAGGGAGCAGATCAGCCAGATATCGCCGATGGATCCAGGAAGCTCAGGCCGCATCATCTCGCAAGGCATCGGCCGGGCGCTGCTGGGCTTGGCGGCGCTGGCCGCCGCCGCTCCGGTCGCCGCCATGCCGCCGCCGCTTCGACTGCCGGTCGTGGTGGTATCCGAAGATGCGGAAGCTCAGGCCCTGGCCGAGGCGTTCATGACCTATCTCAGGGAGCATGGCTATTTCGCGCGCGAAAGCCCAAGCTTGGAGCGAACCGCGCTTTGGCCGTGCCTGCGCGGAAAGGCCGATCAGGAGGCGTGCATTCGGAAGCAGCCGGGATGGAAGGCTTCCAGCGCCGCCGTCGTCGTGATCGTCTCCGGCCCGGACGCTCGGACCTGGCGCTGCATAGGAGTCGGCGCCAAGCCCGCCAGCCCCGCCGTCCAACTCGTGCAGGTCGACGTCAAGGACGGGCTGTTCGGAAGTGCCGAGGCGCGACGGAAGGCCCGAAGCACCGCAGCGCAGTGCGTGACAGCCGCGGGTTCGGAGAGCGGCTGGTGAGGCGCCGGGCGACCTCCCTGGTCGGCGTTGCGGTCGCCGCGGCCGCGTTGCTGCTCCACCCTGCCGACTCCCGCGCCTCGATCCCGCCGTCGCTGTCGTTGCTCGTCCTGTCGGACGATCCGCACACGGAAGCTCTGAGCCGTTCCTATGTCGAGTTCCTCGTCGCGGGCGAGAACTTCTTGCTTGCGGGGCCGCCCATGCCTCGCCGGACCGTCGCCGAATGTCTCGGCAAAGCCGGAGACGTCGTTTCTTGTATCGCGGGAAAAGTGGCGGCGAGCCCGATAGACGGGCGGGGCCCGCCAGTCGTCGTACTGGCTCGGCCGGCGAAGGGGGGTATCTCCTGGATCTGCGTCGGAAGCGATCCAAAAAATGTCGGCAAGACCAGCAAGCGGGTCACTATCGATTTGCAGGCGGCGCTCTTCGGCACCGCGTTGTCGCGGTCGACACAGCGGACCATCGCACTGGGCTGCCTCTTCGGCGCCGCGGCAGAAGCCCAAGGGATCATTCGGCAATGACGCTAGGGGGCAACGGCAGGAGCTACGATGTGATCGGAACGGGCCGGACCGGCAGCCTCAGGGCTAGGAGCGCCGGGATGCCGTGTGTCCTGGCCACTCTGCTTTTCGCCTCTGCGAACCCCGCTCAGGCCCTATGCTCAAGCTCCGAGCGGCGCGTGTTCTTCGTCGAGTTCGACGACGGAAGCGCGAAGCCCGACGAGACGTTGCCCGAGCGGCTTTCGGCCCTTCTCCTCCCGTCGACCGCGGGCGGGAGATACGTGTCCTCCTACACCGTCCTGGCCTCGGGCGATATCGGCGAGGGCGCCGATTGGGACAGAGCCCCCGAGAGCGCCCGGGCCGCCGATCGACGGCTCGGCGAGACTCGATCCGCCTCGATCAAGGCGATGCTGGCCACGTTGCCGGAAGCCCTGCGGAGCGGCCACGTCCAGGT
>DASVVM010000032.1:0-37619 GCA_036386555.1 Allosphingosinicella sp. | reverse complement strand
CACGGCCGCGGTCGGCCCCTTCCGGATCCGGAAGCGGTCACGGAGCGGCCACCCGGCCGCCGGGGCGCGTTTACTCCCGATCCGGCAGCTCGCGGTCCCACCAATAGTCGGCGTCGCCCAGCACGCGTTTGAGGAGCGGCGGATCGGCCAGCGCTTCGGCATGGGGCAGCCGGGGGAGGCGGTGGGAGGCGAAATAGCCGTCGAAGGCGATGTCGGTCGAGTCGCGGCGCCAATATTCGCCGTCGAGATAGACGAGGATGTCACCGACTTCGAACGGGGCGAAGGCTTCGGCCATGTCCTCGGCCCATTCGGCGATCTCCTGCTCCGTGACGTCGGTGAAGCCCCGGGCGGCGGCCTCACGCCGGCCGAGCTCGATGAGAGGGACGTCGGTCTCCCGCACCTCCGCGAAGATGAAGGATTTGGTGCATCTGGAGCAGGAGATCATCCAGCCGCAGCCGCACCAGGGGCAGTCCAGCTGGCCGCTCGACATGGCCGGCTGACCCTCGCAGGCGCAGAAGGAGAGGACGTCGTCGTTCGCCTTGAACAGGAATTTGGGCATGAGGCCGTTTCCTTATTCGTTGAGGGTGCTTCGCTCCTTGTGCGGCAGCGCCGGGTCGAGAGTCTCCCACCTGATCTCCTCGGCCACCCATATCTCTACCGTCGGCGGAAACTCGTCGGGGTCGTCGAGCGTCGCCGTGGTGATGTCGTAATGGTCGGGGCGGGAGTCGCGGCGGTAGCCGACCAGGCTCGAGCAAGTGGGGCAGGAGCCCCAGTAGATGCCGGGCGACGAGGAATATTCGCGCACCTTCCCCTGGAGGAGGGCGAAATCCCCTTTCTCGAAGACCGCCCAGCCGACGCTGGCGCCGCCGGTGGCCCGGCGGCAGGAGACGCAGTGGCAGAGGGTCCGGGCGACCGCCTCGCCGGTCACCCGGTAGCGCAACCGGCCACAGAGGCATCCCCCTTCGAACATCGGTCCCGTCCCGGCGAATTCGTCGCTCATCTCCACCATAGCCTGTTCCGCTCGTTCGACAGCAAGGAAGGCATCCCCGCCGGCATCGTGCTTCGTCCAACCCTCGGCGTCCGCGACGCATGTGCACTTGCCTATAGCATGCACCAGGCCCTGCCAGGCATCTCGAGTGCAGCCGCCGTTTGCGCCTGCCGCACGGTTCCGTCCGCGAAGGTGCCGTGCATCTGCAGCCGGGCTTGTCCGAACATCGATCCGGCCGGAACCGCCAGTGCGACCCGGTAAAGGGCTGTTTCTCCCGGCTCGAGCTTCCTGTTCACCTTGCCAGGCGGTGCCAACGACCCGAGCGAGTCCTCACTCAAGGACCGATAGGCGAAGCGAGCCTGGGCGGCGCTGTCGATGCCGGGCTCGCCGTCCGTCGGAAGAACCTCGTCGATTCGATACCCGAACGCCGAGTGCGAGTCCGATCGAGCGGATTCCGATATGCGAGCGCTGAGCTTCGCCTTCAGGTCCGTTAGAGAGGTGGCTCTTCCTCCCCAATTCGAGATTCGGAACAAATAGGTGATATTCACCGTCCCGATGGAGCCGAAGCGATTTCTGCGGCACTCCGGAGTGAAGGTCACGCCCTCCGAACTGATCGCCGTCCTGGGCGCGCTGGACGAATAGGTTACGTACAAAGCAAACGCACTAAGGATGAGCGCCCCCATCGCGATGAGGTTCGCGGTGGCGGCGCTTCCGAATTTCAAGACTTCTCTCCGCGCCGGCTCACCGCACCAGCCTCCCTCCATCGTTCATAGGATAGCGCCCGGCAAATTGGCATGATTAGCGATGGAATGCCGTCATCCGGCGGGCAGATAGATTTCCCCGCCCTTCTCCCTGAACTTCTCGCTCATCTCGGCCATGCCTTTGTCCGCCTCCTCGGCCGCAAGGAAAGTGTCCGCGCTCGCATTCTGCCTGGCGGCGAAGTCCCTCACCTCCTGGGTGATCTTCATGCTGCAGAATTTGGGGCCGCACATCGAGCAGAAATGGGCGGTCTTGGCGCCTTCCGCGGGGAGGGTCTGGTCGTGATATTGCTCCGCCGTGTCCGGGTCGAGCGACAAATGGAACTGGTCGCGCCAGCGGAATTCGAACCTCGCCCTCGACAGGGCGTCGTCGCGCATCCTGGCGGCCGGGTGGCCCTTGGCGAGGTCGGCGGCGTGGGCGGCCAGCTTGTAGGTCACCACCCCCACTTTCACGTCGTCGCGGTCGGGGAGGCCGAGATGCTCCTTCGGGGTGACGTAGCAGAGCATCGCGGTTCCGAACCAGCCGATCATCGCGGCGCCGATGGCGCTGGTGATATGGTCGTAGCCGGGGGCGATGTCGGTGGTGAGCGGCCCGAGCGTGTAGAAAGGCGCCTCGCCGCAGGCTTCGAGCTGCTTGTCCATGTTCGCCTTGATCTTGTGCATCGGCACGTGGCCGGGGCCTTCGATCATGACCTGGACGTCGTGCTTCCAGGCGATCTGGGTCAGCTCGCCCAGGGTGGCGAGCTCGGCGAACTGGGCTTCATCGTTGGCGTCGGCGATGGAGCCCGGGCGAAGACCGTCGCCGAGGCTGAAGGCGATGTCATAGGCCTTCATGATCTCGCATATCTCGTCGAAGCGGGTGTAGAGGAAGCTCTCCTTGTGGTGGCTGAGGCACCATTTGGCCATGATCGAGCCGCCCCTCGAGACGATGCCCGTTACCCTCTTCGCGGTCATCGGAATGTAGGGGAGGCGCACCCCGGCGTGGATGGTGAAATAGTCGACGCCCTGCTCGGCCTGCTCGATCAGGGTGTCGCGGTAGATCTCCCAGGTCAGCTCCTCGGCGACCCCGCCGACCTTCTCCAGCGCCTGGTAGATGGGCACGGTGCCGATCGGCACGGGCGAGTTGCGGATGATCCATTCGCGGGTGTCGTGGATGTTGCGGCCGGTCGAGAGGTCCATCACCGTGTCGGCGCCCCAGCGGATCGACCAGACCATCTTGTCGACCTCGGCGGCGACGTCGGAAGCGACGGCGCTGTTGCCGATATTGGCGTTGATCTTGACCAGGAAGTTGCGGCCGATCGCCATCGGCTCGCTTTCGGGGTGGTTGAGGTTGGAGGGGATGATGGCGCGGCCCCTCGCCACCTCGTCGCGGACGAATTCCGGGGTGACGTAATCGGGGATGGAGGCTCCGAAATCCTGACCGTCGCGGATTTGGGCCGCCACCTGCTCGCGCCCCAGATTCTCGCGGACCGCGACATATTCCATCTCGGGAGTGATCAGGCCTCGGCGGGCGTAGTGCATTTGCGACACGTTCGAGCCGGGCCTCGCGCGAAGCACCGTCCTGCGCACGTTCGGGAAGGCCTGGACCCCGCCTGAGCGGTCCGGGCCGAGCTGGCCGTTATCCTCGGGCCTGACCTCCCGCTGGGTCACCTCCTGGACATCGCCGCGGCCCCGGATCCATTCGCGGCGGAGCTCGGGAAGGCCGCTCATGATGTCGATGGTCGCGGCCGGATCGGTATAGGGGCCGGAGCAATCGTAGACTCGCAAGGGCGGCTCGCCGCAGCTCGGCTCGAGGTGGATCTCGCGCATCGCCACGCCGAGCGGCCCGACATGGATCTTGCGGCTGCCGCGGATCGGGCCGGCGGTTACTTTAAGCTCGGTTCGGGCAGGTGCGTCGGCCATGTGTCGCTCTCCAAAAGACGGACGGAGAGCGGGCGATCCGCGCTCCCTCCCTACGCCGGTGTCAGCCGGATCAGGTTCGACGGGTCGCAGCGGTATCAGCTGCCTCTCAACCGCGTTCGCGCGGTCCCCCGGGGATGGCTTGGGCATAGGCGCTTGGCGGGCGGGGCGGAAGCGGGATTCGCCACATCGTCATCCCGGCGAAAGCCGGGACCCCGGGGAGACCCATCGTGCGTTCTCGTGCTGGGGTCCCGGCTTTCGCCGGGATGACGGGAGACGTGAAAAGGGCGGCCCCGGGGGACCGCCCTTTCCGTTGCGCGCTGACCCCAAAGGATCAGTAGCGGCTCTTGTCGCTTTCCTCGAAGCTGTCGCTGGGCGAGCGCTCGTCCTGCGTGCCCGTCGGCGGGGTGCCGCCGAAGCTTCCGAAGGCGGAGCGGCCGGCGGTGTCGCGCGCGCCCTCGTCCACCTCGACCTCGGTGTGGCGAAGCTGGTCCTCGACCGTCTCGGTCCGCTCCTCGGCGGTCTTGCGGACGACCAGCTCCTCGCGGACCCGCGCCTCCTTGCCGACCACCGCCTCCTCGGCCGTTTCGGTCATCTCGATCTGACGGTCCTCGAGCATGCCGCTCTGCATGTCGGACTCCGAGACCGCCCGGTCGACCGGGCGGCGCTCGACGCTGACATGCTCCTCGCGAAGACTGACCTGCTCGCTGACCGGAGTCTCGGTGACGTAGGAGCGCACCCGGGCGCCGCCGCGCTCGACCTCGCGCTTGCCGACCCGAAGCTCCTCCTCGACGATCGGGATCCGCTCCTCGGCGACAGTGCGGTCGCCCTGCTGGCTCTGCTGCGTCTGCTGGAAGCCGGCGCCGCCGGCGGTCGCCTGGTACGGGCTCCAGCCTTCGCTCCGCCAGCTGCTCTCGCGCTCGTCGAGGTCGACGCTGTCGCTCTCGTCGAGGATTCGGATCGCCTCGTCGGCTTTGTCTTCGTCGACCCGGGCACAGAGCAGGTAGCCGCCGCGGCGCATGCCTTCCTCGTAGCTGTGGCTGTCCTCCGGCGGGAGGAAGGCCGCCTTGATCGCCGACCACAAGCCCTGGCCTTCGCCGGACTCGTCCGAGGACGAAGCGGACGCGCTCTGGTCGACTATGCGGACGTCACCGGCGTCGATCCTGGATTGGGTGAGCCGCTCGCGGGCGGCCTCGGCCTGGCTGCGGCTGTCGAACATGGCGGTTACGGTACGCGACATATTGCTTACTCCTCACTCACTGGTTGCACTCGTCGTTTATCCCCGCTGCTTTCGTCCGCGACCCGGCGCCGGCGAAGGCGCGCGCCTCCCCGAGAGCCGAATCGCGAGATCCCGGCTTGAACGTCCTCTTCGATTGTCCGTGTGTTGCGGTCGGGGGCATCAATGGTTCGAACGCCCCGGCGTTCCGGTCCCCCGGGGGTGTCAGGCGCGTAAGCCACCCAAGCGAGGCGCTGGCGCGGCGAACTGAGTCTAAACACAGATTAGCGCGGGACGGCTGTCGGGATGAACCCCTCTGCCGGCTTCCGCGTTGCCCCTTCGTGCATCTCATCGAGATCCTCGTCCCCTTGTCCGACAATGAGGGAAAGCCGTTCCCGGCGGAGCTTCACGCCGCGGTTCGCGACGAGCTGGTCGAGCATTTCGGCGGGGTCACCGCCTTCACCCGGAGCCCCGCCGAGGGCCTTTGGAAGGAAGGCGGCGAGAAACCGGACCGCGACGACATCGTCATCCTGGAGGTGATGGCCGACTGGCTCGACCGCGGCTGGTGGCGCGGCTACCGGAGCGAGCTGGAGCGCCGCTTCCGGCAGGACGAGATCGTGGTGAGGGCGCGCGAGGTCGAATTGCTCTAAGGCTTAACGTCTCCCGGCGAAAGGCGGGTCTCCGGGGAGACGATATTCCCCTCCCTCTAAGGGAGGGGTTAGGGGTGGGTAGACGAGCGTAGCGAGGCTTCCTGCTGACTCGGAGTTTCGGCCGCCTTCGGCGGACCCACCCCCGACCCCTCCCTTGCAGGGAGGGGAGAAGGCCGGGATGACGGGTCAAACCAAAGGCAGCTCCAGCTCGAGCGACCGAGCGGGGCGCCGCTCCTCCTCGCCGAGGTTCGACAGGCCGAGGCCGAGCAGGCGGATGCACTTCACCGGCGGGAAGATGCCGCGCAGCAACTGGGCGCCGGTCTCCAGGAACTCGGCCTCGCCGGCCACCGGACGGTCGAGCGAACGGGACCGGGTGACGATCTGGAAATCGCCATATTTGACCTTGAGGTTGACGGTCCGGCCCGACAAGTCCTTCGACCGGATGCGCTGCCAGACGTGGCGGCCGATTCGCTCGAGCTCGGCGAGCAGGGCCTCCTCGTCCGACAGGTCGGTGAGGAACGTGTCCTCGGCGCTGACCGACTTGTAGGGCCGGTCGGCCTTCACCTGTCGGTGGCAGATGCCGCGGGCGAGGTCGTGATAATAGCGCGCGCTGGAGCCGAAATGGGCGGCGAGGAAGTCGAGGCTTCGAGCCTTGAGGTCGGCCCCGGTCTCGATCCCGAGCCGGGCCATTTTCTCCGCGGTCTTGGGGCCGACTCCGTGGAAGCGCTTGACCGGAAGGCCCTCGACGAAGGCCGGGCCGCGGGCGGGGGTCACCACGCACAGCCCGTCGGGCTTGTTCTGATCGGAGGCGAGCTTGGCGAGGAACTTGTTGTAGCTGACCCCGGCCGAGGCGGTGAGGCCCGTCTCCGCCTTGATCCGGGCCCGGATCTCCCGTGCGATGACGGTCGCGATTCCGATGCCCTTGAGATCCTCGGTGACGTCGAGATAGGCCTCGTCGAGGGACAGGGGCTCGACGTGCGGCGTATAGTCGAGGAAGATCGACCGGATCTGCTGCGAGACCGCGCGATAGGCGTCGAAGCGCGGCTTGACGAAGATAAGGTCGGGGCAGAGCCGCCGCGCGGTGACAGCGGGCATGGCCGATCGGATTCCGTATTTGCGCGACTCGTAGCTGGCCGCGGCAACCACGCCACGGACTCCGCCTCCGACCGCCAGCGGCTTGCCCCGAAGCTCCGGATTGTCGCGCTGCTCGACCGACGCGTAGAAGGCGTCCATGTCGACATGGATGATCTTGCGGATCGCCCCCTCGGCCGGAGTGTCGTTCACGCCATGTTCCTAGCGCGGATGCGCCGCGGGGAAAAGGGGTAAGCGGATATTTGGGTGGGGGTAGGTAACCGTCATCCCGGCGAAAGCCGGCACCTCAGGACCATTAGTCTCGGCGGGTCTCCCCGAGGTCCCGGCTTTCGCCGGGATGACGATTCTTAAAACCTCAGGCTCAAGCCCACCGCGGCGACCCGGGTGCCCGAGGAGCCGAGCATCTCACGCGCCGGGTCGAGCCGGCGGCGCAACTGCTCCTTCTCGGTGGTTCCGACGACGGAGAAGAGGCCGACCCCGACGGCCATGTTGTCGGCGACCGGAAGGCTTCCGAACAGGCGCGGTGCGGAGGGATCCTCAACGGGCAGGAGATCCTTCGCGTCCAGCGCGACATTTTGCGGGACCAAGGCGCCCTGCCGGCTCTGCGCCGGCACGGCCTCGAAGCGTTTCGCCTCGCCGCCCTCCGCCGATCGGTCGAGCGCCGCCGCCGGCGACGCGAGAACCGTCATCATCCCCATCACGGCGAGCCCGGCAAATCCTCTCATCGCGGGCTCCATTCCTGCTGTTGCCCCATATAGCGCTCGACTATGCCGGGAGGTTCCGGACGTGTCACTAGCCTTGGTCCTCCCCATCGAAGATGGGGAGGGGGACCATGCGAAGCATGGTGGAGGGGCAGCTGGCACAGGCCGTCGCGAATACCCCTCCACCGCCCTTCGGGCGGTCCCCCTCCCCATGCTGCGCCTGGGGAGGATTTACAAAAAAACGTGTCGTTTTGGGCCTTTCGCGACATGCGGGTCACGCGGGCATGGCCTCGGCGTCGCTCGGGCGGTAAGCACGTGACGATGCGCAAGGGCAAAAATTGCGGCCTGCTGATCGCCGGCGGAGGAGTCGCCGGGTGCTTCGCCGCGCTCGCGATGGCGCGGCAGAGGCCCGAGGCCGCGATGGTCCTGGTCGGCGAGGAGGTGCGGTTCGGCGGGGGCAGCGGGATGCTCGTCCTCGATGCCGGGCTCTCGGCCGAGGAGCGAAACCTGCTCGGCGCGGTCGTCGTGAAGAGCTGGGAGGCCTGCTACGTCTCGCTCCCTTCGCGCAGCCGCAAGCTCAAGCTGGCGAGCCACCTGGTGACGACCGAGGCGATCCACAATGCCGTCGCCGACGCGCTTCCGGACCGCTGCGCCCGAAACGCGAAGGTGGTCGCGATTCGCGACGACAGCCTGCTTCTGCCCGGCGGGGAGACGATCGCCGGAACCGGAGCCGTCGACGCCCGCGGCTGGGCGCAGCAGACGACCCTGGAGATTGCCTGGCGGCACCGCACCGCGCGGACCTGCCGCTTCGCCGACCCCCACCGGGTCGACCTGCCGGTGCTCGCCGACATGACCCTCGAGGCCGGCGGATGCGGCCATTTCACCTGCATCCCGATCGACGATCACACCTTGAGGATCGAGCGGATCGACTATTCGCGGAGCCCCGAAGGCGGCGCGGACGGAGTCGAGCGGATCGAGGATTATGTCGCCCGGCGGCGCTGGAACGACGGCGAGCCTCGCAAGGCCGAATCCTCATCGCGCCCGGTGATGCTCGGGGGAGACCTGGCCGCCTTCTGGCGGATCGGCGGCGCCCGCGTCGCGAAGCTCGGCGCGCGCGGGGGCTTCTCGCACCCGTTCACCGGATCGGCGCTTCCCGACGCGCTTCGGACCGGCCTCGCCCTCGCCGGGCAGAAGGATCTTTCCGGTGCGGCGCTCCACGATCTGTTCGAGGCCGAAGCGGCCAGCCTGTGGAAACGGCGCGAATTCCATCGGAGCGTGAACCGGATCCTTCTCGACAAGGGCGCTCCGGCGCTGGCGGCGCTGTACGATCTCGACGCCGCCGTGCTCGAGCGGTTCTTCGCGGAAAAGGCCGGGGTTTTCGACCGGCGCAAGATACTGGCGGCGCTGGGGGGGCTAACTTAATTCCTCCCGAGCTTGCTCGGGGAGGGGGACCGCGCGAAGCGCGGTGGAGGGGGAATTAGGAGTCAGCATTGCCCCTCCACCACGACGCTTCGCGTCGCGGTCCCCCTCCCCCAGACAAGCTGGAGGAGGAATTATGGCTGCGAGCGGCCGATCCGGCGAAGCTCGCGAACCACGTTCCACAGCATCAGGACCCCGAGCGCTCCGATTCCGGCGAGCGCTAGCAGCGCGTAGGCGATGGCCTCGAGCCACCGCTCCTCCTGGCCTTCCGAAGCGGCCGCTGCCACCGCCGCACCGGCCCGGCCTTCGCCCTGCGGGGCCGCCGCATTTCCCGCCTCGGGGGGCAAAGGCACCTGGGCCGAGTCCCGCTCCTGCGCCCGCTCCGCCTCGATCAACGGCCGATCGCCGGGGGCCGCAAGACGCGTGCCGGGATCCCCCGTCATCGTGGCGATGGCTCCGAGGATGGAGAGCGTGACCAGCCCCGCCATCGCCAGCATCGCCGTTCGGGCTATCCAGTCGAAGATCGTCGTCGGCATGATCCGCTTCCAATCGGCTTCGGCGGGCGATGTTCCGCGGCCCGAGCACGCCGCTTGGAATCCCTCCTCCCCTGTGCTTTAGGGCCCGGCCATGAACGTTCACGAATATCAGGCCAAGGAATTGCTCGCCAGCCAGGGCATTCCGGTCCCCGCGGGTTACGCCGCTCTGAGTGTCGAGGAAGCCGTCGCCGCGGCGCAGAAGCTCCCCGGGCCGCTGTGGATCGTCAAGGCGCAGATCCATGCCGGCGGACGCGGCAAGGGCAAGTTCAAGGAGCTCGGCGCCGACGCCAAGGGCGGGGTGCGGCTGGCGAGGTCGATCGACGAGGTCCGGTCGAACGCCGGGGAGATGCTCGGCAAGACCCTGGTCACGATCCAGACCGGCGCCGAAGGCAAGCAGGTCAACCGGCTCTACGTCACCGACGGGGTCGACATCGCGAAGGAATATTATCTGGCCCTGCTCGTCGACCGCGGCAGCGGGCGGGTGGCGATGGTCGCCTCGACCGAGGGCGGGATGGATATCGAGGCGGTCGCCCACGACACGCCGGAGAAGATCGAGACGATCACGATCGACCCCGGCCAGGGCTTCATGCCCCACCACGGCCGAGCGCTCGCCTTCGCGCTCGGGCTGGAGGGGGAGCAGAACAAGCAGGGCCAGAAGCTGGCGCGCCAGCTCTACGACGCCTTCGTCGCGCTCGACTGCGCGATGCTCGAGATCAATCCTCTGGTCGCGACCGCGGACGGGAAGATGCTCGTCCTCGACGCCAAGATGAGCTTCGATTCCAACGCCGAGTTCCGCCACCCCGAATATGAGAGCCTCCGCGACGAGACCGAGGAGGACCCGATGGAGGTCGAGGCGTCGAAATTCGACCTCGCCTACATCAAGCTGGACGGCAACATCGGCTGCATGGTGAACGGCGCCGGCCTCGCCATGGCGACGATGGACATCATCAAGCTGAACGGCGCCGAGCCCGCCAATTTCTGCGACGTCGGCGGCGGCGCCAACAAGGAGAAGGTGACGGCGGCGTTCAAGATCATCCTTTCGGATCCGGCGGTGAAGGGCATCCTGGTCAACATCTTCGGGGGGATCATGCGCTGCGACATCATCGCCGAGGGGATCATCGCCGCGGCGAAGGAAGTCGATCTGAAGGTGCCGCTGGTGGTGCGGCTCGAGGGAACCAACGTCGAGGAGGGAAAGCGAATCCTCGCCGACAGCGGCCTCGCCATCGTCCCTGCCAACGACCTGGGCGACGCGGCGCGGAAGATCGTCGCCGCGGTGAAGGAGGCGGCATAGGTTTGAGGGAAGCAAACCGTCATGCCGGACTTGATCCGGCAACCACCTTTCTCTTCGTGCGGAGGAAAGAAAGTGGACCCCGGATCAAGTCCGGGGTGACGAGCCAAGTGAAGGAACGGGCATGAAGCTGCTGGTACCGGTGAAGCGGGTGATCGATTACAACGTCAAGCCGCGGGTGAAGGCGGACGGGACGGGGATCGACCTTGCCAACGTCAAGATGAGCATGAATCCGTTCGACGAGATCGCCGTCGAGGAGGCGATCCGGCTCAAGGAGAAAGGCGTCGCCACGGAGATCGTCGCCGTCTCCATCGGCCCGGCCAAGGCGCAGGAGACGCTTCGGACCGCGCTCGCCATGGGCGCCGACCGGGCGATCCTCGTGACCACCGACGACGAGGTCGAGCCGCTCGCCGTCGCCAAGATCCTGGCGAAGATCGTCGGCGAGGAGCAGCCCGGGATGGTCATCCTCGGCAAGCAGGCGATCGACGACGATTGCAACCAGACCGGCCAGATGCTGGCCGCACTGCTCGGCTGGGCCCAGGGCACCTTCGCCTCGAAGGTCGAGGTAGACGGCGAGAGCGTCAACGTCACCCGCGAGGTGGACGGCGGGCTCGAGACGCTTCGGCTGAAGCTGCCGGCGATCGTCACCACCGACCTGCGCCTCAACGAGCCGCGCTACGCCTCGCTTCCCAACATCATGAAGGCGAAGTCGAAGCCGCTCGCCCAGAAGACGCCCGCCGATTACGGGGTGGACACGACACCGCGGCTGACGACGCTGGGCGTTCGCGAGCCTTCCAAGCGCGAGGCGGGGATCAAGGTGCAATCGGTGGACGAGCTGATCGACCGCCTCCGGACCGTGGGAGTGATTTGATGAAGACGCTCGTTCTCGTCGAGCATGAAGGCGGCCAGCTGAAGGACGCCACCCTTTCCGCGGTCACCGCCGCCTCGAAGCTGGGCGAGGTGCATCTGCTCGTCGCCGGCGAAGGCGTCGGCGCGGTCGCCGAGCAGGCGGCGAAGATCGCCGGCGTCGGCAAGGTCCATGTCGCCGACGGCGCGGCGTACGCCCACCAGCTGGCGGAGAACGTCGCGCCGCTCGCGGCCGGCCTGATGCAGGGCCACGACGCCTTCGTCGCCGCCTCGACCACCACCGGGAAGAACGTCGCTCCGCGGGTCGCGGCCCTGCTCGACGTAATGCAGATTTCCGACGTCATCGCAATCGAGGGCGAGGACACCTTCCAGCGGCCGATCTACGCCGGCAATGCGATCGCCACCGTGAAGTCTGCCGATTCCAAGAAGGTGATCACGGTGCGCGGCACCGCCTTCGAGAAGGCGGCGGCCGAGGGCGGCAGCGGCCAGATCGAGGCGGTTTCGGGCGGCGAGGAATCGGGCCTGTCCAGCTTCGTCGGCGCGGAGATCGCGGCGTCGGAGCGGCCGGAGCTGACCAGCGCCAAGATCATCGTCTCCGGCGGCCGCGCGCTCGGCTCGTCCGAGCAGTTCCACGCCTTCATCGATCCGCTCGCCGACAAGCTCGGCGCCGCCGTCGGCGCAAGCCGCGCCGCGGTCGACGCGGGCTACGCGCCCAACGACTATCAGGTCGGCCAGACCGGCAAGATCGTCGCTCCGGAGGTCTATATCGCGGTGGGCATTTCGGGCGCCATCCAGCACCTCGCGGGAATGAAGGATTCCAAGCTGATCGTCGCCATCAACAAGGACGAGGATGCGCCGATCTTCCAGGTCGCCGACCTCGGCCTGGTCGGCGACCTGTTCAAGCTGGTGCCGGAGCTGACCGAGAAATTGTGAAGCGGGCGTCCCGAACGTTGAACCGATATCTCTCTGGCATTGCCTCTAGGCTGCCATGCTGGTGGCCGCATTCCTGATGCATCGCCGCAGCATATCGGTGACTTGGGGCGTACAATTTACCATGGCGAGGCTCTTTCGAACCTGATCGAAGCCCAACTCCTCGACAAGCCGGACGATCGACGCATTGACGAACGAAGACGGCACGCTGTCGGCACCAGAAAAAGACAGCGTTATGTGTTGCCCCTTGGCAATATAGGCGCGCACAGCCTCGTAAACCACCGCCCCTTCGGCTGCGGTGTTGCAGTCCTGAACCAACTCGAGAACTTTCAAATCCATTGGAAATCCTCCCCTTCCTCGACAGGGTCCCCGACAAAATCGGCGGTCCTCAAGATAATGTCGACCAACGTCCCAGGGTAGGTACCAGCGCCCTGTGATGAAAAAAAGGCGGGCGTCCCGTCCTCGTTTGGCTCGGTCAGGAGCATCCCCCCGAGCGAGTAGATAGCGACGGACCCCTTGTTGTGGGAAACATAGTCCACGAGGATGCGCAGGCCGGCGCCTCGGTTGTTCGGGGTGCTTCTGGTGGTTATCCCTTCCTCGACCGCCAGCCGAATGGCCTTCGAATCGCTCATGTCCCCATATCGACGGCGGATCGTGGCGGGAATGCCTGTTCCGAAGTCGGAAATGGTAAGGCGAATCTCCTCCCGTCTGGGATAATGTTGAAGGTGAACGAAGCCAATTTGCTCAGCAGAATGGTCGGCAATATTGTTGAATATTTCTTTTGCTGAAGTTTTGATGCTGACGAGCGCCCCAACTTGGACCCTCAGCACATCAGCAAGCCAGGGTGCTGCCGTATTGTCGAGCCACCAGAAGCCTTCGCTGGGCTGGATTCGCTTGAAAGGGAGCGAGGTTCGCCGAGGCGACGCCTTGGATGACAGAGGCTCGCCGAGATATTCTTTGAAGAAACCGCAATCGTCCAGGTAGCTGATCGCCTGCTTATGCCCTGTGTAATTTATAAAGGAGAAAACTGCCGACCTTGCCCGGAGCCACTCGAGGGTGTTGCAAAAGACCGTCAGGCCCGTTCCGTCTATCCAGGAAAGCCGCTGAAAGTCGAAAATCACCTCGCCCGCAACGGGCATACCTTCCGGAGTTACAACCGCGCGAACGAAAGGGTAAATCGCGGCCTCGGTGAAATTTCCCGGTAGGGTGACGATGTGGCTCATTTTGCCAGCCTAGTCACGCGACGGGCGAATTCAATAACGCCCCTGCAGGAGACGGCGCTACGCAACCTGACCTGCCCGTTGCGATGGGCCGTGCGGATAGCCCTCTAGAATCCATTCAGGAATGCAGCGACGTTGACGCCCAGCGCGTCGACCGCATAGCCCCCTTCCATGACCACGAGGGTCGGGAGGCCGAGCGACCCGATTCGGCGCGCCACCGGGGAATAATCGGCCGTCTCGAGTGCGAACGAGCAGATCGGGTCGCCGTTGAACGTATCCGCGCCGAACGAGCAGATCAGCAGGTCCGCACCGAAGCCGGCGACTGCCTCGAGCGCCCGGTCGAGAGCCGCCTCATACTCCGCCCGGGCGGTGCCCTGCGGCAGCGGCAGGTTGAGGGTGAAGCCCTCCCCTTCCCCCTCCCCCCGCTCGTCCGCATGGCCCCAGTAGAAGGGATAGTCGGTCCTCGGATCGGCGTGGATCGAGGCGAAGTAGACGTCTCCGCGCTCGAGGAAGATGTCCTGGGTGCCGTTGCCGTGATGATAGTCGACGTCGAGGATGGCGACCCGGCCGATTCCCGACGCCCGGGCCGCTTCGGCGGCGATGGCGGCGTTGTTCAGGTAGCAATAGCCGCCCATGTAGTCGGCCCCGGCATGGTGGCCCGGCGGCCGGCATAAAGCGAAAGCGGAGCGGTCCCCCGCGAGCACCGCGTCGAGCGCCGCGAGCGCCGTCTGGGCGGCCCAGTAGGCGCTCTGCCAGGTCCCCTCCGCGATCGGAGTCGACGCGTCGATGCTGTACTGACCGAGCCGGGCGTCGATCCGGTCGAGATCGAGCGCTCGGCGGCGGACCGCCGGCCAGACGTAGCCCGAGGCGTCGCCGGGCCGCCCCGCCGCCTTCCAGTCGGCGAAGGCGGACTTGAGGAAGTCGAGATAGTGGCGGGGATGCACTCGAAGGAGGTTCGCCTCGCCCTGGTCCGCGACCGCGTGAGTCGCGCCGAGTGCGGCGAGCATCGAATCCACCCGGCCGCAATGCTCCGCGAAAGGCGCGAAGCCGCCATTGTGAAGCTCCTGCGCCGGCGCGTGAAGCCGCTGCCGCTCGTCCCAGAAGACCCGCATCAGCGCAGGTCCGACGGCAGGGTCGGCTCCGACAGCAGCCTCTCCATCGCCGCCCAGCGCGCGGCCGGATCGCGGCCCGAGCGCTCGACCGCGGCCCGGACCATGTCCTGGCCGAGGCCGTAATTGATCACGTAGGAGCGATACTGGTCGGTGAAAGCCACCGACTGCTCGGCCCGGGCCTTGGAGACGAGCTGATATTTCCGCGCCAGCTCGACCGCCCGGACGCGGTCTATCCGGCCGTCCAGATAGTCCCGGGCGATGGTGAATCGAGCGCCTGCAAGGTCCTGCATCGCTTCCTGCAGAGCGGAATAAGCGGCCGCCCCGCCGGCGGGAAGGCCGGCGAGCGGATAGAGCACCGCCGTTTCGAAGCGCAGCCGCTCGTCGCCCGGAAAGGCGAGGTCCTTCCCGTAATTGGCCGAGCCTTCGGCGATGAAGCTCTGCGGCGAATAGAGCGGATAGAGGGTGAACTCGGTCCATCCGCGCGCTCTTGCCAGCTTCTGCTCGAGCAGCAGGTTGTAGACGTGGTGGCCGGGATAGCCTTCGTGGCAGCCGAGATCGACGGCCCGGCCGATCCGTACCGGCAGGTCGGTGTTGACCTGGATGAGGCTGTTCGAATCGCCCTTGTACCAATTGTAGCCGCCCCAGCTCTTGCCGGTGACGAATTCGAGCGTGAACCGCTCGCCGGCGGGCAATGCGATATGCTCGAGAGTCCTTCTGCGGCACTCGGCGATCGCCGCGCGCATCACCGCGTCGAGCCGGTCCCGAGGAATCGTGAACCGTTCCTGGAAGGCGTCGACACGGTCCGAGAGGGGGCCCTTCCCGGGCACCAGACGCTCGATCCGGGCGAGGACCGGATCGTAGGCGGAGAGGGGCTTGAGCTCGGGGCGGATTCCGAACAGCGCCTCGGCCTCGTCGGCGAAGGGGAGCTTGACGCCCTGCATCATCGCGAGGCGCGTGGAGGCCGCCTTGAGCTGGGCGAGCAGGAAATCGCGCCGCCGCCTTTCCATCGGATCGAGGCGGCTGTCGGGGAGGCTCCGCAGCCGGACGCTGAGGACTCCGGCGCGCGCCGCCAGCGCCGCCGGAGCGTCCGCGTTGGTCTTCGCCTCCGCCTGCCATTCGGGCGGGCCGTAATAAGCGTCGATATAGCCTTCCTCCTTCTCGCCGATGGCTAGCTGGAGCTTCACATAGTCGCGGGCGATCGAATCGAGGCTCTCGCGCCCCGGGGCGGATGAGACGCAGCCGGCAAGCAGGAACGCCGCCAGTAGGAACAACCACTTCATGCCTTGCGCTCCTCAAGCCCCTCGACGTCTCCGTCGCCCTCGATCTCGCGGTCCTGAAGCGACTCCTCCTCCTGATGGCGAGGATGAGCCGGCGCAAGCCTGAGCACCAGATAGCCGCCCAGCGCCGAAAGGAAGGAGCCGGCGAGGATTCCGAGCTTCGCCTCCTCCACCCGCTCCGGATCGCCGGGAAAGGCGAGGGCGCCGATGAACAGGCTCATGGTGAAGCCGATCCCGCACAGCATGGCGACCCCCCACACCTGCAGCCAGGTGGCGGCGCGAAGGCGGGAGGCGAGGCCGAAGCGAACGGTCAGCCAGACCGCGCCGAAGATTCCGACCTGCTTGCCGACGAACAGGCCCGCGGCGATCCCGAGCGGCAGCGGAGCGAGCAGCCGATCCAGCCCCACCCCGGCCAGCGAAACCCCGGCATTGGCGAAGCCGAACACCGGCACGATCAGGAAGGCGACCCAGGGGCTCAGGCCATGCTCCAGCCGGTGGAGCGGCGAAGCCGGCGAGTCGGGAGCGCCGCGCGTCGCGACGATCGGGACGGTGGCGGCGGCGAGCACTCCGGCAACGGTCGCATGAACGCCCGACAGAAGCACCGCATACCAGAGGAGGCCCGCACCGGTCAGGTAGGGCCAAAGGGGACGGACGCCGCCTTTGCCCATGGCATAGAGGACAAAGAGGATCGCCGCCGCGGCGCCCAGCGCCACCAGGTCGAGCGATTCGGTATAGGCAAGGGCGATGATCGCCACCGCCCCGAGATCGTCGGCGATGGCGACGGTGGTGAGGAACAGCTTGAGCGACGTCGGCGCCCGGCTGCCGAGCAGCGCCAGGACTCCGATCGCGAAGGCGATGTCGGTCGCCGCCGGGATCGCCCAGCCTCGGCCGAGCCCTTCCGCCCCGGCGGTGAAGGCCAGGTAGAGCGCTGCCGGGACCGCCATTCCGACGGCGGCGGCGATCACCGGCAGCCGGCGCCGGTCCCAGGTCGACAGCCGCCCGTCGACGAACTCGCGCTTTATCTCCAGGCCGACGAGCAGGAAGAAAACCGCCATCAACCCGTCGTTGATCCACAGATGGAGCGTCATCGGCCCAAGCTTGGGCGACAGCACCGGCCCGGTCTCGAGATGGAGGAGATGCTCATAGGCCGCCGCGAGCGGGCTGTTGGCGACGACCAGGGCCAGCGCCGCCGCCGCCATCAGCACGATCCCACCGGCGGCCTCGCTCTTCAGAAAAGCGCGCAGGGCGGATCGTGGCCGTGGGCTTGTCAGGTCCGCCATCGCGCCCGCTTAAAGTCTGTGCGGCTGAACCGGAAGCCTTTGTTCCCCCGCGGCCCGACTCAACCGTCGCAGGCGCAGCCCTTGCCTTTGTGGCAAATCTTGTTGCGGGCGATGCAGCTGTCGCCGCAGGCCTTGCCGGCCCGGCAGACCTTGCAGCAGGCGAAGCCCTGCGCCGCAGCCGTTCCGATCAGGCACGGGCTGAGCGAGGGCGAGCCCAGCGCCAGGGCCGCCGCCGCGGCGGCGAGCAGGCCCCGGCGGGTCAGGATCGCCAGCCGTCGAAATCGGGATCGAAGGTCCGGTTGAGAGCGTCGGCGAGCCGGATTCCGGCGCGCCTCAGTCGGGTCTCGACGATCGGGCGGGCGCGGTCGAGATAGGCGTCGTCGACGGGCAGGCTGCGTTGCGCATCGTCTTTCGCGAACGTCTGCCTGTCGACCGAATACCAGCAGGCGCCGTCCTTGCGGACGCAATAGCCCGTGCGTTCGGCGATCGTGACCTTGTAGGATTCGCCGGCCCATTCCCAGGGCTTCGAGCGCACCCAGTTCCGGCGCTCGCGCTTGGTCACCGACGCGGCGAGGATCCTTGCCGCCGCTCGGGCCCGGGCCAGCCGGTCGGTGCCGGGGCTGAAGATCCGGCGTTCGATGACGCAGGTGTCCCAGACCGAATGGAGGCTGGCTTCGAAGCTGCCCGAGCAAGGGCCGGGCGCCTTGATGCTGTTGCCGCCCCGGTCGTCGGCGAAGGAGACATGGAGCGGCTGATGAAGGTCGCCGAACCAATGGCCGATGTAGAGTATCGCGATCGACTTCTGGGCGTCGGTGGCCGAGCTTGATCGGAGGATGGCGAGGTCGCTGTCGATCGCGCCAAGCACGCAGGGCTGTCCGCCGGGGCAGCCGGGTCCGATCCGCCGCTGATTGCGAAGATAATTGGAATAATGCTCGCTGGCCCTCGACACCGGATTGTCGGGGAAGGTGCAGGTCTCGGTGAAGCTGGCGAAGCGGCCGTCGAGTGCGACGAGCCGGTCGACCTCCGCTTTCGCGGCCGGCGTCAGGTTCAGATAGCCGATTTCGCAGACCGTGTAGTGGCCGCCCTGGCCCCAGGCGTGCGCAGGGGCCGGAGCGAGGAAAAACCAGGATGCGATTGCCGCCGCAATCATCCAGCGCATGAGCTTGTCCCCCCAGACCGCTTTCCCCTCCCCGCAACCGGGGAGTGCCAGGGCGCCTTATATCCGAGAATGGGATGCTAGGTATACGGGATTCGAATTCCGGATCGATTCCAGGGTCAGAACGGGCGCGCAGCAAGAACAAGTGCGGGTTCCCGAATGCAGCCGCCAAGGATCCAGCAGTTCGAACCGGAGCAATATTGTGAAAAATTCAGCTGTTTTGAAAAAGGCTTGCCAAACTCTCCCTGCAAATAGATGATATTGTCTCCGCTCAGGGGGCAGAGCCATGGACATTGCGGGGCCTTTGTTCGGGGCCATCGACTTCATCATGCGCGAGGCCGCGCTGTTCGCCGCCACCGGGTTCCTGATCCTGGGGCTCAGCGATCTGGCGATGGACCTTCTCTGGCTCGCTCATCGGGCCCGGCGCCGGGGCAGGCCGGTCGCTGCGCTCTCGGACCTGCCGCCGCCGTCCCGGCGGGGGCGGCTGGCCATTTTCGTGCCCGCCTGGGACGAGGCGGCGGTGATCGGAGAGATGCTTCGCGGCGCTGTCGCCGCCTGGGATGAGGGCGACTGGCGGCTCTATGTCGGCGCCTATCGCAACGATCCCGCGACCGTCGCCGCCGCGGCTGCAATTGCCTCTGCGGAGCCACGGATACGGATCGTGGTCGGCCGGGATGCGGGGCCGACGACCAAGGCGGACTGCCTCAACCGGCTGTGGCTCGCCCTGCTCGCCGACGAGGCCGCCGAGGGGCGTCGGGCCAAGGCCGTCGTCCTCCACGACGCCGAGGACCTCGTCCACCCCTGCGAGCTTCGGCTGTTCGATTCGCTCATCGAGCGGTTCGAGTTCGTCCAGCTGCCCGTACTGCCCCTCATCCATCCCAATTCGCGCTGGCTCGGCGGACATTATGCCGACGAGTTCGCCGAATCGCACGGCAAGGAAATGGTCGTGCGCGGCGCGCTCGGCGCCGGCCTCCCCTCGGCCGGCGTCGGGTGCGCCTTCTCGCGCGAGGCGCTGGGTCGGCTCGCGACGGATCGGGGCGGACTCCCGTTCGACTCCGACAGCCTGACCGAGGATTACGAGCTCGGCCTGAGGCTCGCCGAGGCGGGGGGACGTAGCGCTTTCGTCCGGGTCGTCGGGGAAGACGGCGAGCTCGTCGCCACGCGCGAATATTTCCCGGGCACGCTGGCCGCTTCGGTCCGCCAGAAGGCGCGGTGGATGACCGGGATCGCGCTTTCGGGCTGGGACCGGCTCGGCTGGAGCGGCGGCATCGTCGAGCGCTGGATGCGGCTGAGGGACCGGCAATCGCTGCTCGCCGCGATCCTGCTCGCCGCGGGCTATCTGGCGATGGCGCTTTGGCTGGCGCTCAAGGCCTGGGAGGGCGCCGGCGGGCACGGCCCGGCCCCGTTGCCCGCATTGCTGTCGGTCCTGGTGGCGGTAAATTTGGGGCTGCTCGTCTGGCGCCTGGGGGTCCGGGCCGGTTTCACGGCGGCGGCTCATGGCTGGCGCGAAGGCCTGCGCGCCGTGCCGCGCATGGCGATCGGCAATCTGGTGGCGATGCTGGCCGCCGCGTCCGCTTTGTCCCGCTACCGGGCGCTCAGGCGCGGCGGACGGCCCCGCTGGGACAAGACCGCGCACATCTTCCCCGGCCGCGCCGCCGCCCGATGAGCGGCTCGCCGCCCCTGCGCTTCCTCGCGATCGTGCTTGGAGGATGGACGGCGCTGAGAACGGCGCTGATCGCTCCGCCCTGGTCGACCCCGCCGGCCGACGCCGCTGCGGCACAGGCGCCGGCCCGTTCGCGCCCGGACTACCACCGGGCCCCTAGCGCCGCGCGGGCCGTCGGAGCGAGGGTCGCCGCAGCGCGTGTCCCAGCCTTCGACGCCGGCGCGGCCCCGGGGCGGGGCGAAAATCCGCCGAGTCACGGGCAACGCCCTGCTCCGGCGCTCTCCCCACGGGTATCGGCGGGGGGCAAGAGCGTGCTCAGGGCGGCGCCCCCGGCGGCAACCGCTTCGGCCGCCCTGCTTCCGATCGGCCTGCCTCCGATGGGCCTGCACCCGGGGCTCGGCAAAAGGCCTTTCTCGCCTGGGCGCTGGTCGCTTTCGGCCTGGGCGTTCGTTCGGCGGGGCGAGTCGGCGCCGCTCGCTTCCTTAGGTCAGCTCGGCGGGAGCCAGGCGGGCGCCCGGCTCACCTATCGCCTGAACCGCGACCCGAGCCGGCCGCTGGCCCTCTCCGCCCGTCTCTCGACTCCGCTCAGGCGCTTTGCGGGCGCGGAAGCGGCTGTCGGCGTCGACTGGAAGCCCGCGCGGCGTCTGCCCATCCATCTTCTCGCCGAGCGGCGGCAGGCGCTGGGCCGGGAAGGCCGATCGGCTCTCGCGATCACCTTTTACGGCGGGATCAGTGACGCGCCTCTCGGGCCTTTCCGGATCGACGGCTACGGCCAAGCCGGGATGGTCGGCGCCCGCTCGCGCGATCCGTTCGCCGACGGCTCGCTCCATCTCTCGCGTCCGCTGTCCGGCCGGATCCGAGTCGGCGCCGGAGCCTGGGCGGCAGCCCAGCCCGGCCTCGCCCGCCTCGACGTCGGCCCCCAGGCCGCCGTGAGGATTCCCGTCGCCGGCCGGGCCGTAACCCTCGCCGCGGACTGGCGCTTCCGAGTCGCCGGGAACGCCGAGCCGGGCTCGGGGCCGACGCTGACGCTGGCTACGGATTTTTGAGTGCTGCAGCCTCAGCGGCTGCCCTGGCTCCGACTGTCGCCACCACATGCTCACTCGGCTCGCCGAGATATTGCCGTGTGGCTTCATGGGATTTGATCCGATCGACGTCCCAGAGCTCCCACGACTCGCTGATCCAGCGGGAGCTCTCCGTGTGGAGGACATTTCCGCACACAGGAGCCGTCGGAGATCCGAAATGCCTCCAGATGAAATGAGCGAAGGGCAGCCGGAACTTTGGCGCCTCTTTCTCCCAGTAGGGCGTCGTCTCGGCATAGAACCAGGCCCGATGAAGCTCATGCTCGGTCGCGATCACCGGCGCCCATATATCCTTCAGCGTCTGGTCGTCCTCACATCGGTCGCGCACGGTCTCCAGGAAATTCCAGACGATAAAGGCATAGCTGTCATATTCCTGCCGCCGCTCCGGCGGGAGTTTTTCCGGCCGGCGCAGATAGGGCTTATCGACCGCCATTTTGAGTATTTCCAAGTACATGGCGTCGAGCTGGGAATAATGTGCCGAACGCGAGGTCTCAGCGAGCTCCAGCACGTTCGGGCCCACGGAGAGGATTAGAACAGCCAGCGTGGCTAGAAGCCCGGCCAGTGAAATTACGTCCCCGAAAGTCAGAGTCATCGGGCCGACCCGCAGCCAGCCCCATTGCGCAGGATGCAGGCCAAGCCATTGGGGCTGAATAGTCAGCGCGAAAAGCCAGACGATCGCAAAAAATACTATCCAGACGGCGGCAATCGCCACCCTCCGCCCTTGCCGAGTCTTGAAGAAGCGCATTACCTACTCCGCTCAGATCAGCGGTATATACTCTGGTTGGTCCCCAAGAAATCTATGAAGCGTTTCGCTCGGCTCTTCAATCCCGTAGACGTTGCGGAACACGTCGGACAGCCAGCTATCCAAGACCGTCCTTCGCAGTCGCGGCGCGTCTGTACCGAAGATCAGCAAATTCATCGGCGGCGGGGCCTCAGAAGACACTGCCGGCATTTGATACCGAACGCCCATAACTTCGCGAAACCCGAGTCTTCCGTAGAAGGCTTTGCGAAGGGCGACCAGGTCCCCCTCGTCCCTAGAAGAACCGTCGGCCTCGACTTCAACCAGGAGTGCCTTATCCGGATTGCGTCTTGCGATCGCTTCAAACAGGGTGGTCCCCAATCGACGGCCCCGCGCTTCCGCTGCGACGGCCATATATTCGATGAGGCAAAAACCGAGTCCGATCGGTTGGTAAACCACGGCCATCCCCGCCACCCGTTCGCCAGCCAGGATCGTGAGAACGGAATATTCCGGTCGCTTCGAAGCGTCCGCGAGGAAGCCCGGCGGTTTGCGCTCGGACGGCGGAAAGGCGCTTTCATATATTGCGGCGACGGCAGCCAACTTGCTGGCGTCGCGAGGCCCTAGAGGCTCTACACGATATGCTCCGGCATCCACCCGAAAAACGCTTACTTCCCCGAGCCGGTTAGGCAAAGCCTGTTGGCACCGCCCGGACCGGCCGGTCTTTCAGGACATGCTTCCCCGCCACCCTTCCGCCCCGGCTCGCGAGCGGCTAACCAGCAAGCGTGGACATCTACCTTCCCATCGCCGGCCTGTCGGTCAACGCGCTGGCGATAATCCTGCTCGGGGGCGTCGTCGGCCTTCTGACCGGCATGGTCGGGGTGGGCGGCGGGTTCCTGACCACGCCGATCCTCATCTTCTACGGGATCCCGCCGCCCGTCGCCGTCGCCTCGGCGACCACCCAGATCACCGGCACCAGCGTCTCGGGCGTTCTCGCCCACCGGCGGCGCAAGGGCGTCGACTATCGGATGGGCGCGGTGATCATCGCCGGCGGACTCGCCGGGGCGCTCGTCGGCGGCGGGCTGTTCCGGCTGCTCCAGGATGCGGGACAGATCGATACCGTCATCTCGCTGCTCTACGTCCTCCTGCTCGGCACCATCGGGATCATGATGGGCAAGGAGGCGGCGACGTCGCTCGACATCCTGAAGCCCCGGGAGAATGCGAAGAAGCCCAAGCGCCACAACCCCCTGATCGCCGCCCTGCCGATGCGCTGGCGCTTCTACCAGTCAGGCCTCTACATCTCGCCGCTGGCGCCGCTCCTGCTCGGCTTCGGGGCCGGAATGCTGACCGTCCTGCTCGGGGTCGGCGGCGGCTTCATCGTCGTCCCGGCGATGATCTATCTGCTCGGGATGTCGGCGCAGGTGGTGGTCGGAACGTCGCTTCTCCAGATCCTGTTCGTCACCGCGGCGACCACCCTCATCCACGCCACCACCACCAAGTCGGTCGACATCGTTCTGGCCGGCCTGCTCCTCCTCGGCTCCGTCATCGGCGCCCAGTTCGGCGCCCGCCTGGCCCAGAAGGCGAAGCCCGAATTGCTGCGCATGTTCCTCGCCATAATCATCCTCGCAGTCGCCTTCCGGATGGCGATCGGCCTCGCCTGGAGGCCCGAGGAAATCTACACGCTGCAGGTCCTGTGAGGGGGCTTCGCGCCCTTCTCCTCCTGAGCGCGGCGCCGCTCGCGCTGGGCGCGGCCAAGCCGCGGCTCGTGCCGGACGTGTCGCAGAACAGCATCGATATCCAGTACAGCTTCACCGGCGCCGAGCTGCTCCTGTTCGGAGCCATCCTCTATCCGGGCGGCCGCACCCCGACCGAGCATGCCGACATCGCGGTCGTGGTGAAGGGGCCCGTCCAGCCTCTGGTGGTCCGCGAGAAGCGGAAGGTGGCGGGGATCTGGATGAACATCGAGGCCGCGCGATTCCGCTCGGCCCCCGCTTTCTACGCCGTCGCCTCCTCGAGGCCGCTCTCCAAGCTGATCGACGAGCGCACCGCCGCCATCTACGAGCTCGGTCTGGAGAACCTGTCCCTGTCGCCCGGCGGCGGCAAGTCGCCCGAGGTGCAGAGGCGATTCGAGGCCGGCCTGATCGACCTCCTGAAGCGCCAGCAGCTCTATATCGAGGACCCGACGGGAGTCCGGATCACCGACCACGTCCTCTATCGCGGCCGGATCACGATCCCGGCGCGGGTGCCGGTGGGCGACTATACGGCCGAGACCTTTCTCATCAAGGACGGCCGAGTGATCGCGGGCGCGCAGCGCGAGATCAGGATCGGCAAGACCGGCTTCGAGCGCGACGTCGCCGAGGCCGCCGACCGCTGGTCCTTCGCCTACGGCGTGGCGGCGGTGGCGCTGTCGCTGCTGATGGGATGGGGCGGAAGCGTGGTGTTCAGGCGGGGGTGACGTGGTCCTCCCCATGCGCAGCATGGGGAGGGGGACCACCCGAAGGGTGGTGGAGGGGTAATTGGCAGAAGCATGCGCCTTCTACCCCTCCACCACACTTCGTGTGGTCCCCCTCCCCACGGCTCGCCGTGGGGAGGATTACAGGAAAAGTAGTTGTTTACCCATCGCTGCTAGGAGGGGCGCCGGAAAACAGCCGGGGGCAGCGACGCTCGCATGACCGACATGATGAACTTCAAGACCGTCAGCCTTCCCGAGGAGACGGAGGATTTCGCACCGACCATCCGGCCGCGCATCCCGCAGCCGGTGCGCCACGCCCCGATCGGTAAGGTCGTCGACATCCGCGGCGGCGGCGGCCGGATCGAGCTGCAGGCGTCCCGGGTGACCGAGATTTCCCAGGACCCGGACCCGAGCATCGCCCTGTCCGGCCAGGTCGGCGGCCACGTCAAGCTCGAGGCGGGCAACCGCTGGCTGCTCGCCAACGTGCGAAGCCTCACGCTTCGCGACGGCGAGGCCGGAATGATCTCGGCCGACATCGATTTCCTCGGCGAAGGCGAGGAAGACGAGCAGACCGGCAAGCTGATCAACTTCCGCCGCGGAATCACCGGCTACCCGCCGCCGGGCGCCCAGGTCTTTCCGGTCTCGGGCCAGGACATGCGGCAGATGTTCGCCGCCGACGAGCGCGCCCATATCGAGATCGGCACCGTCTATCCCACCAAGGACGTCCGCGGCGCCCTCTATGTCGACGCTTTGCTCGGCAAGCATTTCGCCCTGCTCGGCTCGACCGGCACCGGCAAGTCGACCTCCGCCGCGCTCATCATGCACCGCATCTGCGACCTCTCGCCCGAGGGTCACATCGTCATGATCGACCCGCACGGCGAATATTCGGCCGCCTTCAAGAGCGTCGGCGAGCTGTTCAACGTCGAAAACCTGGCGATGCCCTACTGGCTGATGAACTTCGAGGAGCATTGCGAGGTATTCATCACCTCCGCCGGGGCCGAGCGGCAGCGCGACATGGACATCCTCGCCAAGTGCCTTCTCCTCGCCCGCTCGAAGAACCGGGCCGCCGAGGGAATGACCAAGCTCACCGTCGATTCGCCCATCCCCTACGCGCTCTCGGACCTCGCCGGAGCGATCAACGCCGAGATGGGCCTGCTCAACAAGGCGACCGACACCGCGCCCTTCATGCGGCTCAAGACCAAGATCGACGAGCTCAAGGCCGATCCGCGCTACCATTTCATGTTCTCGGGGATGCTGATCGCCGATTCGATGACCAACTTCATCGGCAAGATCTTCCGCCTCCCCGCCAGGGGCAAGCCGATCTCGATCGTCGACGTCTCGGGCGTCCCCTCCGACATCGTCTCGGTGGTGGTGGCCGTGCTCTCGCGCCTGGTCTTCGACTATGCGATCTGGTCGCGGAACGAAGTGCCGCGGCCCGTCCTCCTCGTCTGCGAGGAAGCCCATCGCTACATCCCGTCCGACAAGACCGGAGGCGGCCAGGCCGTGCGCAAGATCCTCGAGCGGATCGCCAAGGAAGGCCGTAAGTACGGAGTCTCGCTCGGGCTCATCACCCAGCGCCCGTCGGACCTCGCGGAGGGCGTGCTCTCCCAGTGCGGCACCATCATCGCGATGCGCCTCAACAACGAGCGCGACCAGCATTTCGTCAAGTCGGCCATGCCCGAGGGCGCGCGCGGCTTCCTCGACGTCATCCCGGCGCTCAGGAACCGCGAATGCATCGTCTGCGGCGAGGGCGTCTCGATCCCGATCCGGGTCTCGTTCGACGACCTCGAACGCGACCGCCGCCCGGCCTCGTCCGACCCGCTCTTCTCCGAGCTGTGGCGCCAGACCGGCGACGAGGAGGCGATGGTCGCCCGGGTCGTCAAGCGGTGGCGAAGCCAAGGCCGCTGACGCGGCGCTTATTCCATCTCCCCGCCGCGAAGCGGCGCTCCAATTCTTTCTACGTTGTGCCTTTGCGCCTTCGCGCCTTCTCTCAAAAAAATTCCAGGCACGTCGCCTGAAGGAAGCCGCTGGATGCTCGGAGTGCCGGCCTGCGCTTCGCACTCGGCCAAGCTCTTTCGCCCCCCGGTCGGCCGCCTCGGCACCCTTTTTCAGGGAAGGCGCGAAGGCGCAAAGGCACAACGTAGAAAGGAAGGGTTCCCGCTTCGCGGGGAGCCGGGTTAGGCCCGCGGCTTCTTCTTGCCGGCGGTCCCGGCCATCCGCGCCGCGCCCGGCTTCACCGCCAGCAGGGTCTTCAGCCTCGCCCGGAAGGCCGCGAGGCTTTCGCCGTCGAGCTGGGCGCGGCTGACGAACTTGACGGCGGCGGGATTGATCGGGACTCCGTCCTTCAGCAGCTCGTAATGGAGGTGCGGGCCGGTCGAGAGACCGGTCGAGCCGACATAGCCGATCACCTGGCCCTGGCGGACCTGGCTTCCGGCGCGGGCGGCGATCCGGCTCATGTGCGAATAGGAGGTGACGAGGCCGCCGGCATGGGCGATCCGCACCTGGTTGCCGTAGCCGCCCGCCCAGCCGGCGGCGGCGACCCGGCCGTCGGTGGCGGCCAGGATCGGCGTTCCGTAGCCGGCGCGGAAATCGAGGCCCTTGTGCATCCGCGAATAGCCCAGGATCGGGTGGCGGCGCATTCCGAAATTGGAGGAGACGGTGCCCGGCACCGGCCGCTGCAGCATTCCGCTCTCGCGGCCGACGCCGGAGGCTTCGTACCATTCGGAACGGCCGCCCTGCTCCCACTGCATGAGCTTCAGGTCCTTGCCCGAGCCGCCGCGGTCGAGCCCCGCATAGAGGAGGCGCCCGGTCTCGGCCTCGCCGGTGGCGGCGCGGCGATGCTCGAGGATGATGTCGAAGCGGTCGTCGGGCGTGAGGCCGGAGATGCTGGTCTGGCTCGCGACGGCCCGGATATAGGCTTCGACCGCCTTCGCCGGAGCGCCGGCTGCCCGCGCGGAGCGGTACAGGCTTGAGCCGACATAGCCCTGGATCCGGAGCGGGGTCGGATTGACCGAGATAGGGGTGCGCACCAGAGCGAGCTTGTTGCCCGCGCGCTTCAGCGAAAGCTTGAGATCGAAGCGGGCTCGGAGCGACAATGCGGTGAGCGGCCGGGCGACCGTACGGTCGGGCCGCTTGCCGAGCGTGATGTTCATCGTCGTGCCGGCCTTGATCTGGTCGAGCGGGACGGCGGCGGAGACCAGCCTGGCGACCTCATCCGCTTCCTTCGGGGCGACTCCCGCGCGTTCGAGCGCGCGCACGAAGCCGTCGCCTTCGCCGAGCGTCGCGACCATCTCGACAATGGGCCGCTCGGGCCGGTCGAGCAGGGCTTCGACCGCGTCGGTCGGCGCCATTCGCCGGCCGCTGTCGGCGCCGAGGGCGAGCGGCGAGATGGCGAGGCTTCGCGACTGGGCGAACTGGGCGTCGGACAGCGGCTTGGCCGAGGCGGCGGGGATCGGATCGAAGCCGGGCGCCAGCCATAAGGCGACTCCGCACAGGGCGGTGCAGGTCAGGACTCCGCGAAACCAGGTGCGCGAGCCGATCCGCGCGCCGAGATCGACGACGAGGTCGAAATGGCGAGGCGCCGGCGCCGTGCGGCTTCCGAAGCTGCGCGGCCGGACCGCGGGCTCGAAGGCGAGCGCCGAGGCTCCGCCGCCGGCACCGGGCCTGATATTGCTAAACTGGTACAAAGCGGAAAAAGCCCCCGCGACCCGTTGAAACACCCCCCGGCCGCGGATCGTGGCCAGGTGGCGAGGACTGTGGCGAAACGGGGTTAAAGTCCAGTAAAGCAGGCGGATATCGGCGCCCGCTTGCGGTGAAGCGTGCCGCGGGAGCCGGTGAAGCGTGGAGGCTTGCGGGAACTACCGTGGCGCGCGCGCGCCGTCACAATCCAGGTCATTGCGTCCCGGGCACGAAATGCCGATCTAGGCGCCATGAGCGAATTCGCGCGGGCGCCGCTGACGGCGATCCTTGGCCCCACCAACACCGGCAAGACCCACCTCGCCGTCGAGCGGATGGCGGCGCATTCGAGCGGGATGATCGGATTCCCGCTGAGGCTGCTGGCGCGCGAGGTCTACGATCGGGTGGTCAGGATGAAGGGCGCCAACCGGGTCGCCCTGATCACCGGCGAGGAGAAGATCCTTCCGAAGGACGCGCGCTGGTTCCTGTGCACCGCCGAATCGATGCCGATGGAGCGCGACTTCGCCTTCGTCGCCCTCGACGAGGCGCAACTCGGGGCCGATCCGGAGCGCGGCCACGTCTTCACCGACCGAATGCTCCACGCCCGCGGCCGCGAGGAGACGATGATCCTCGGCTCCGAGACCCTGAAGCCGATGGTCCGGGCCCTGCTCCCCAAGGCGGAGGTCATCGGGCGGCCGCGATTCTCGACTTTGTCCTACGCCGGGCCGTCCAAGCTCTCGAGGCTCCCGCCGCGCTCGGCGATCGTCGCCTTCTCGGCCGAGCAGGTCTACGCCGTCGCCGAGATGCTTCGGCGGATGCGCGGCGGCGCCGCGGTGGTGATGGGCGCGCTGAGCCCCCGCACCCGCAACGCCCAGGTGGCGATGTACCAGGCCGGCGAGGTCGATTATCTCGTCGCCACCGACGCGATCGGCATGGGCCTCAACATGGACGTCACCCATGTCGCCTTCGCCGGCCTGTCCAAGTTCGACGGCCACCGCCGGCGGCGGCTCACCCCGGCCGAGATGGCCCAGATCGCCGGCCGCGCGGGGCGTCACCAGAGCGACGGAACGTTCGGAGTCCTCACCTTGGAAGGCGAGCATGGCGCGGAGTTCCGGCCCGAGGAGCTGGAGGCAATCGAGGAGCATCGCTTCGCGCCGCTCGACCACCTCTACTGGCGCGAGGGCGATCCCGATTTCCGGAGCGTCGAGTCTCTGGTCCGCTCGCTCGAGAGGCGGCCGAACGCGCCGGGCCTGCGCGCCGCGCCCGAGGCGATCGACCTCGCCGTGCTGAAGCGGCTGGCGGAGGATCCCGACGTCGCCGCCCGGGCGAGGGGCCAGGAGGCGGTGAAGCGGCTTTGGGCGGCCTGCGGCCTGCCCGACTTCCGAAAGACCGGCCCGGAGCATCACGCCCGGCTGGTGGCCCGCCTCTATCTGCACCTGAGCGAAGGCGACGGGCGTATTCCGAACGGCTGGTACGCGGCGCAGGTCGCTCAGCTCGACAACGTCCAGGGCGATATCGAGACCCTCGCCGACCGGCTCGCCGGAGTCCGCACCTGGGCCTATATCGCCCATCGCTCCGACTGGCTCGCCGAGCCGGCGGCGATGGCGGAGCGCACCCGCGAGGTCGAGGAGAGGCTGTCCGACGCCCTCCACGAGCGTCTCACCCAGCGCTTCGTCGACCGGCGGACCTCGGTGCTGCTCAAGGACATCGGCCGCAAGGGCGTCGGCGAGTTTCCGGTGATCGTCGACGAGCAGGGCGAGGTGACGGTCGGCTCCTTCCCGATCGGCCGGATGGACGGCTTCGCCTTCGAGGTCGACCCGACCGCCCGCCACGCCGACCGAAAGATGCTTCTAGCGACGGCCGAGCGGCGGCTGGGGGGCGAATATGAGAAAAGGGCGGCGGCCCTCGCCGCCGATACGGACGACCATTTCACCTTGCGCACCGAGCCGGGCCAGCCGGTGGCGGTGCTTTGGCGGGGGCATGAGGTGGCCCGGCTCGGCCCCGGCAAAAATCTGCTCAGCCCGCGGGTGATCGTCGACCGAAGGCTCGACCGCCTGTCGGAGCGCGGGCGGGTCGTCGTGGTCGAGCGGCTCGACCTGTGGGTTCGGCACCAGGTCGAGCGCTCGCTCGGGCCGCTTCGCCGGGCGGGCCTGGCGGCTCAGGACGTGAAAGCGCCGGCCGCGGTCCGGTCGATCCTGGCGATGCTCGTCGACGAAGGCGGGATCGTCGCCCGGGAGGCGGTGGCGAACCCGCTCGGCGCGCTCGACAAGGAGCAGCGGCGGGCGATCACCGGCCTCAGGATCCGGATCGGAGCGCTCGACCTGTTCATGCCCGACGTCCTGAAGCCGGAGGCGCGGCGCTGGCGCACCGCCCTTCGCGCCGCGGCCGGCGGCGATCCGATGCCGGAGCTTCCGCCCGAATCGGCGGTGCTCCTCCCCTGCCCGCCGAACGGGGAGCGCCTGCTGCTCAGCCGTCTCGGCTTCCGGCCGCTGGGGCCCCAGATGCTCCGGGTCGACCTGGTCGAGCGGCTCGCCCGCCATGCGCACGAGGCCCGCGCCGGCAAGCCGCAGCCGGTGGTGGACGAAGCGCTCGCCACCTCGCTCGGCCTTCAGCCGCAGGCGGTGGCCAGGTTGATGCGCGATCTCGGCTTCCGGCCGTCGGAAGGCGAGCAGGCCTGGGTCTGGCGGGGCCGTGCGCGGCTGCGCGAGGAGCCGCGCAAGCCCCTGACCGGACACGCCTTCGCGGCGCTGGCGGGGCTGAGGCGTGGCTGACAGCCTGAGGCTGGACAAGTTCCTGTGGTTCGCGCGGATCGTGAAGACCCGCGCCCTGGCTCAGACGCTGGCCGAGGAAGGCCGGATCAGGATCGGCGGCCGAGTGGTGGACCGCGCCCATGCGCCGGTCCGGATCGGCGACGTGCTGAGCTTCGCCCAGCGCGGCACGGTCAGGGTGCTCAGGGTGGAGGCGCTCCCGCCCCGGCGCGGCTCGCCGGCCGAGGCGCGCGGGCTCTATTCGGAAATCGGTGCCGGAGACGCCGGCGAGCCGGGCTGAAGATCCGGCGGCGGAGCAAGAGTCAGTCCTCCAGCTTCCATGCGGGCCTCGGAAACGGCGGGCGAGGCTTGGCCGTGCGCGTCTCGCTCGCCACTTGCCAGCCCGGGAGACGCTCCCGGATCCGCTCCAGCGCCTCGGGCTCAGCCTCGAGCAGCAGCGCGCGCCCATCGGTCCGGTCGAGGATGGTCGCACCGGCAACCTCGCCGACCAGGGCGATCGCCGCCGCGACGTCCTCGCTCCCCGGATTCAACAGGACGTATCGGCTCATTCAGACGACTGCCGGATCTGGCATACCAAAGCCCTCGAAGGTGCTCCCGAAGTGGCGGCGCGCGCAATTCTGCACGACCAGATTGTAAATCGCCTGGGACCTCGACCGGTTGCGGGGCATCGCGAAAACAGCCGGATTTTGCGACAGCAGGCAGGCCGCCGCCCCGGCCACCACCGGCGCGGCCATCGAAGTCCCGCTGAGCGGGCCGTAATCTCCGTTCGGCAAGGTCGACAGGGTTCCCACCCCCGGCGCGGCGACCGCAATCTCCGGCCCGACATTGGAGAAGGCCGCGAGGAATTCGAGGGGATCGGCGGCCTGCGGGGGACGCAATACGTCGCCTTCCTCGACCGAGCCCGCAGGAAAGGTGGTCTCCCGGCCCAGGGCCGACACCGCGAGCGCGCCCTGATAGGCCGCGGGATAGGAGACGGCCGAACGATCGTCATTCCCTGCCGCGACGACGACCAGCATCCCCTGATTGCACGCGTCCTCGATCGCTTCTTCGACGACGAAGTCGAAAGGTCCGCCGCCCAGGCTCAAATTGATGATGTCGCAGCCCTGCTGGGCGGCCAGGAACATCGCCTTCAGGACGGCGTAGTTGGTCGCGCCGTCGCCATTCATCGGAAAGACCCGGTAGGCACGGATGCCGACGCCCGGCGCCATGCCCCTCAGCCCACCCGAAGCACCGATCAGGCCCGACACGTGCGTGCCGTGAATGTCGTAGTCGGACCAATCCTGCGCCGATTCGCCGGTGACGGTGGCGCAGCCGGCCATCAGGTTCAGGTCGGGATGCGGCCCGCAACCGCTGTCGAGGACGCCGACGGTGACGCCGACGGCCGGATCGAAGCGCGTGGCGCCGTAATAATGACGGACGCAATCGACGTAGGCGAGGTCGACCGGCTCGAGATCGATCGACAGGTTCGCGACCGGGAGGCCGGCCCGGTAGGCGCCCCAATAATTGGCCGGGGGATAGACGTAGAGCCGCTCGACCGAATTGCCGGCGAGCATCAAAGTGGCCTGCCCCTGCGCGTCGGTCACCGCCCGGTCGCCGAAATTATTGGCGAAATCAGTGAAGCCGATCACAGTGGCTCCGGCGACGGGGCCGCCGGTGGAGCCGTCGCGGCAGGAAACCACCATTGCCGTCGCGCCGGCGCCGGCGCCGAGCGCCCGCACCTCGGCGTGAGGGAAGATCCTGGGCTTGGGATATTCGACGAGCGGCAGGGCGCGGATCGGGACCGCACTCTGATTGATGGCGGCGGCCGTGGCTTCATCGGTCTCGACGAGCTTGGCGCCGGTCTCCTGCACCACGTCGAGAATGCGGACGTCCCCCATGCCTGCGAGGGTGATCCGGGGATCGGCGCCGTGCGACGCGGCGGCCATTTCGAGCAGCATCTCGCGTCCCTGGCCGGAATCGGCCGTCAACCCGCTGCTGGGAAGGATGATGAATTGCTGTGCCATGACTGCGGCCTCCACTTCGACTGCCGATTCCGGGCGAAGCCACCGCCCTGTCGGTCATGAATGGAGCGATTCGCCGGGTGGCGCCGTGACGGACATCACGGCGCAGGCATGAGACGCTTGGGAGCCGTTGACGAGGGAAGGCGCGCGCGACTAGGGAATCGGCTCCAGGGAGAAGCCAATGACCTACGTCGTCACCGATGCCTGCATCCGCTGCAAATATATGGATTGCGTCGAGGTGTGCCCGGTCGACTGCTTCTACGAAGGCGAGAACATGCTCGTCATCAACCCTTCCGAATGCATCGACTGCGGGGTGTGCGAGCCGGAATGCCCGGCCGAGGCGATCCTTCCCGACACCGAGGTGGGGCTCGAGAAATGGCTCGAGGTCAACGCCACCTACTCGGCCGAATGGCCCAATCTGACCCGCAAGCGCGAGAGCCCGGCCGACGCCGACGAGCATAAGGGCGAGGAAGGCAAGTTCGACAAATATTTCTCGCCGGACCCCGGCCAGGGGGATTGACGACGATCGCCGCCTAGGCGATCGGCGTCACCCCAGCGAAGGCTGGGGTCCCGTGGGGTGAAAAGCGCCCGCGGTCTTCACCCGCTGGGGCCCCAGCCTTCGCTGGGGCGACGCTGCGCCGTCAAAAGGGTAGCTTTTCGGCACCTTTTCGGTTATAAGGGCTCCATCGAAGCGGATGCGACGCGCATTCCGCAACCGGTGGTCACAAGAAGAATCGCCGCACATCGCAGTTTGGGTACGTCCTTGGGGCGGATGGAGTCCGGCGCGGATGCGGCTGTTTTCCAATGGGAAGGTCGATTAAATGGCAGCGAAGGCGTTGAGCTTCGACGTTGGCGATTACGTTGTTTACCCCAAGCACGGCGTGGGCCGGGTGATCGAACTGCAGAGCACGGACATCGCCGGCATGCAGCTCGAGCTCTATGTGCTTCGGTTCGAGAAGGAAAAGATGACCCTGCGCGTTCCGACCAACAAGGCGGAAAGCGTCGGCATGCGCAAATTGTCGTCCGACAAGACGATGCAGGAGGCGCTCGCCACCCTGAAGGGCAAGCCGAAGGTGAAGCGCACCATGTGGTCGCGCCGCGCCCAGGAATATGAGGCGAAGATCAACTCGGGCGACCTGGTGTCGATCGCCGAGGTGACCCGCGACCTGTTCCGCGCCGACGACCAGCCCGAGCAGAGCTATTCCGAGCGCCAGATCTTCGAGGCCGCCTCGAGCCGGCTTGCGCGCGAGCTTGCCGCCATGGAGCAGGTCGACGAGCCGACCGCCCTGGTGAAGATCCTCGAGATCCTCAACAAGGCCGCGGCCGTCTACAACCGCGAGAAGGCGGCGGCGGCGGTCTGAGCATTGCGAGCGGCGCCCCCTCCCTGGAAGGGAGGGGCCGGGGGTGGGTCCGCCGAAGGCGGCCGAAACTCCGAGGCTGAAAGCAGTCTCGCTACGCTCGCCTACCCACCCCTAACCCCTCCCTTCCAGGGAGGGGAATTTCGAAGAGAGGCGGTCCGGCGACGGGCCGCCTTTTTTGTTGCAGCCTGTCCGGAGCATGTGTATTAGAAATATAACACACGTGATGGGGAGAACCGAAGTGCGCGGCGCGATTCTGATTCCGGCCCTGATGCTCGGGGCCTGCTCGATGGGCGAGGCCGGTGAGAGCAAGGGCGGGCGCGAAAGCCGGGACTTTGCGGTCGGAGCGTTCGACAGGATCTCGCTCACCGGATCCTCGAACGTCCTCGTCACCGTCGGCGGCGCGCCGTCCGTCCGGGCCGAGGGCGATTCCAGGCTGATCGAGAAGCTGGAGATAAAGGTCGAGAACGGGGTTCTCCGGATCGGCTACAAGAAGGGCAATTGGTCGTTCGGCCGGCGCAAGGACCATGGGCCCGTGACCATCCACGTTTCGACGGCGGCGCTTCGCGGCGCGGAAGTCGCCGGATCGGGCGACATGAAGATCGACAAGGTCGAGGGCGGCGACTTCGCCGGCGAGATCGCCGGATCGGGCGAGATCCAGCTCGCCAGCCTGCGCGCCCGAAAGGCCAGCTTCGCGATCGCCGGCTCGGGCGGGGTGACCGCCTCGGGAACGGCCGAAACGGCGCATTTCGACATCGCCGGCTCCGGCGACGTGCGCGCCGGCGGGCTCCAGGTCAGGAGCGCCAAGGTGTCGATCGCCGGCTCGGGCAACGTCGAGACCAGGGCGACCGAGAGCGCCGATGTCGACATCATGGGTTCCGGCGACGTCGTCGTCACCGGAGGCGCCAAATGCAGCGTCAACAAGATGGGCTCGGGAGACGTCCGCTGCGGGTGAGGCCGTCATCCCGGGAGGGGCCCCATCGAAGTAGTACTTTGATGGGAACCCGAAGGCCGGGATCTTCAGGCCGCCAAGGCACGGTGGGCCTCCCCGAGGTCCCGGCATTCGCCGGGATGACGGAGCGTTAACCATTTTCCGGCAGGGTCCCGGCCATGACCCGGATCCTTCCGCCCGCCCTCCTCGCTCTCGCCGCCGCCGTCCCCGCCGGTGCCGCCGAGCGAACCTATTCCATCACCGATTTCGACCGGGTCCAGGTGGACGGACCCTATCGGGTGACGCTGACGACCGGGCACAGCTCGGGCGCCCGCGCGGAAGGATCGACCGAAGCGCTCGACCATGTCTCGATCGACGTCCAGGGCGGAACCCTCAGGGTTCGCCGCAACCGCTCGGCCTGGGGCAGCCATCCCGGCGGGGGCGCGGGCCCGGTCGCCGTGACCCTGACCACCCGCGACCTTCGCACCGCCGCGGTGGTCGGCTCGGGCAGCCTCGACGTCGACCGGGTCAGGGGCCTTCGGGTCGATCTCTCCGTGTCGGGAAGCGGGCGGCTGAACGTGGGATCGGTCGAGGCGGACAACCTGATCGTCGGCCTGCTCGGCGGGGGCCGGATCACGCTCGCCGGACGGACCAAGCAATTGAGGGCGACGCTCCAGGGCAGCGGCGACCTCGCCGCCGCCGGACTGAGCTCGGACGACGCCCAGATCGGATCGGACACGGCGGGCAACGTCGCCGTGGCGGTGACCCGGAGCGCGAAGGTGACCGCGACCGGCGCCGGCGACGTCGAGATCCTCGGAAGCCCGACCTGCACTGTGGAAGCGAAGGGCTCGGGCCGGGTCTCCTGCGGCGGGAGGTAGATCGCGGCCGGATCCTAGCGCCTCTCCCGCTTTTCGCGGGAGAGGGGTTTTTAGATCAAGGCCAGCGCCGCCAGCCTCGCGGTGAGCGCTGCAGGCAGCGCGGCAAGCCCGCTGTCGTCGCCGTCGAGATCGAGCGGGGCGTCCGCGGGGTCCAGATAGCGCCATCCCTGATGGGCCCGCTTCGGCAGGGCCCGGACCGGGACCAGCAGCGGATCGAGGCGGATGATCGTCCGGCGATCCTCCTCGCGGTCCGCGAAGCCGATGATGATCTGGCGGGCGGAGATCCTGTGCTTGACGATCCAGTAGATCGAGCCGCCGATCAGCTCGTCCGCCCGCTTCGGGCGGAAGCGGGTGACGATCGGAACGATCCCGTCGGCGACCCGGACCCGCTGGCGCGCCTGGAGTGCGTCGAGGCTCGGGCAGCCGACGGCGACCTTGCTGATGTTGAGCGGCATCGGAATTTCTTAATTGGATAAGTGGTTGGAGCAAATAGAATATTCGGCGTCGGTCGCATAGCCCGTCATCCCGGCGAAAGCCGGGACCTCGGGCCGAAAAGGTCACGGTGGGTCTCCCCGAGGCCCCGGCATTCGCCGGGGTGACGAGTCAGCCGGCTATTCCCGAGGCGCTGGCCAGCCCCAGGAAGACCAGGAAGCCCATCGAATCGGTCACCATCGTCACGAACACCGAGGAGGCCACGGCCGGATCCGCGCCCGCCCGCTCGAGCGCGAGCGGGACGAAGACCCCCGCGAAGCCGGCGATGATGATGTTCGCCAGCATCGCCGCTGCGATCACGGCGCCGAGGGCGGGATTGGCGAAGAACAGGCCCACGCCTATTCCGATCACGGCGGCGACGGTGAGGCCGTTGAGGCACGCGACCTGTATCTCGCGAAGGATCGCGCGCCAGGTGTTGGACTGGGTGAGCTGGTTGGTGGCGAGCGCCCGGACCGTCACCGCGAGGGTCTGGGTCCCCGCATTGCCCCCGACGCCCGCAACGATCGGCATCAGCGCTGCAAGCGCGACCATCTTCGAGATCGTGCCTTCGAACAGCCCGATGATGGTCGCGGCCACCAGCGCGGTCCCGAGGTTGGCGATAAGCCAGCGCACCCGGCTCGAATAGCTTTCGAGCAAAGGCTGGTTGATGTCGCCCTCGCCCGCGCCCGAGAGCAGGAGGACGTCCTCCGACGCCTCCTCCTGGATGATGTGGACGATGTCGTCGACCGTGATCATTCCCACCAGCCGGCCCGACTGGTCGATGACGGCGGCCGAGATGAGCGCATATTTCTGGAAGCGCAGGGCCACCTCTTCCTGGTCCATGTCGACCGGGATCAGGGTCTGCTCGCGCTTCATCACGTCGGCGACGGCGACGTGCCGGTGGGTCCTGAGGATCCAGCTGAGCATGCAGGTACCGACCGGATGGTGGCGCTCGTCGACGACGAACACCTCCCAGAAATCGGTGGTGAGGTCGTCCCCGGCCCGGAGGTAATCGATGACCTGGCCCACCGTCCAATGCTCGGGCACCGCGATCAGGTCGCGCTGCATCAGCCGGCCCGCCGATTCCTCGGGATAGGTGAGCGCTTCCTCGATCGCCGCCCGGTCGTCGGGATCGAGCTCGCGAAGGACGGCGCGCTGCTCCTCCTCCTCGAGGTCCTCGATCATGGCGACGGCGTCGTCCGTCTCCATCTCGCCGGCG
>DASVVM010000031.1:0-35507 GCA_036386555.1 Allosphingosinicella sp. | reverse complement strand
CAGGTCAGGGCGCCGAGCGACTCGCAGACGCCCGTCCAGCGCGAGGTCCGTCCCGAGCCGAAGATCGACCGCTCCGCCTACGTCACCGTCACGACCGAGGAGGAGCTCGACCGCTGGATCGCCGAGGCGCAGGCGAACGGCCTCGTCGCCATCGACACCGAGACTTCGGGCTACGACTGCGTCACCGCGGACCTCATCGGCATCAGCCTCGCCACCGAATGTGGCAAGGCTTGCTACGTCCCGCTGGAACACGGCGGCCACGACCTGCTGTCGGAGCGTCCGGAGCAGATTCCCGCCGCTGCCGCGCTGGCGAAGCTGAAGCCGCTGCTGGAGGACCCGGCGATCCTCAAGGTCGGGCACAATTTCAAGTTCGACTGGATCGTCTTCGACCGCCGCGGGATCAAGGTAGCGCCGGTCGACGACAGCCTGGTGATGAGCTTCAACCTCGACGCCGGCGGCCTCAACAGCCATTCGATGGACGACCTGGCGAAGAAGCACCTCGACCATCAATGCATCGCCTACAAGGACATCTGCGGCTCCGGGCAGAAGCAGATCAAGTTCAACCAGGTCCCGCTCGACCGGGCCACCGAATATGCGGCCGAGGACGCCGACGTCACCTTGCGTTTGTGGACCCGCTTCAAGACTCGCCTTCCGCACGAGCGGGTCGCTCGCATCTACGAGATGGTCGACCGGCCGCTCGTCCCGGTCGTGGCCCGGATGGAGCGCGAAGGCGTCAAGGTCGACCGCGAGGAGCTGAACAAGCTCAGCCAGGAATTCCTGGCTCAGATCGTCGCCCTCGAGGAGCGGATCTGCGGCGAGGCCGGGTGCCAGTTCACGATCGGGAGCCCGCAGCAGCTGGGCGAGGTGCTGTTCGGCAAGATGGGGCTGAAGGGCGGCCGCAAGGGCAAGTCCGGCACCTGGTCGACTGACGTCAACGAGCTCGAGCGATTGTCGCGCGACGGGGTGCCGATCGCCAGCCTGGTGCTCGAATGGCGCCAGCTCTCCAAGCTCAAGTCGACCTACACCGACGCCCTCCAGCAGCAGATCAACAAGGAGACCGGCCGGGTCCATACCAGCTACTCGCTGTCCGGCGCCCAGACCGGCCGGCTCTCGTCGACCGATCCGAACCTCCAGAACATCCCGATCCGGACCGAGATCGGCCGCCGCATCCGCGACGCCTTCGTCGCCGAGCCCGGCTACGTCATGCTCGCGGCGGACTACAGCCAGATCGAGCTTCGCCTCGCCGCGCATATGGCGGACGTGCCGCAGCTCAAGGCCGCTTTCGCGGAAGGCGCGGATATCCACAGCCTGACCGCCCAGGAGCTGTTCGGCGAGGTCAATCGCGATACCCGCGCCAGCGCCAAGACGATCAACTTCGCAATCCTCTACGGGATCTCGCGCTGGGGCCTGGCCGGGCGCCTCTCGATCACCGCCGACGAGGCGCAGGCGATGATCGACCGCTATTTCGAGCGCTTCCCCGGAATCCGCGACTATATCCACTCCACGCTGGAGGGGGTCCGCGACACCGGCTTCACCACCACTCTCTTCGGCCGCAAGACGCATTTCCCGATGATCCGAAGCAAGACCCAGCACGAGCGCCAGGGCGCCGAGCGGGCGGCGGTCAACGCGCCGATCCAGGGCACCAGCGCCGACATCATCAAGCGGGCGATGGTGCGCATGTGCCCGGCGCTCGAGCGCGAGGGGCTGGGAGCGGTGAGGATGCTGATGCAGGTCCATGACGAACTCGTCTTCGAGGTTCCCGAAGGCGTGGTCGAGCCGGCGAGCGCGGTCATTCGCCATGTGATGGAGCGCGCGGCGGAGCCGGCCCTGACCCTCAGCGTCCCGCTCGGGGTCGACATCGGTACCGGGCCGAACTGGGGCGCCGCGCATTGAGCTCCGCCCCGCCCGCGGGCGGCGAGGACATCGCCGCCCTCGCCAAGGGCGGGCGGACCAACTTCTTCGGTTTCCTGATCCGGCTCGCCGCGCGACTGCCCTTCCTGTTCATCGCCGGCCGGCTCTACGGGCCGCAGGCGCTCGGCGAGTTCGCCTACGCCGTCATCGTCATGGAGTTCGCGGCGCAGCTGGCGACTCTCGGCCTCAAGCGCGGCCTCGCCCAGCAGCTCTCGACGACCGACCAGCCCCACGCCTGCATCGTGACCGATGCGATCCTCGCCGCCTTCATCGCTTCCGCCTTCTTCACCATCATCCTGATGCTGTTCCCGCAGGCGATGTTCCCGGCCGGCAACATCCACGGCGCCGACTGGCTGCTGCCGATGGTGATCTTCGGAATTGCCGGCGCCGACATCGCTCTCGCCGCTCTGGCCTATCGCCACGACATCGGAGCGACGGTCCGCGCCCGCGCCATCGTCGAGCCCTGGACGATCAGCATCGCCGCCGCGGAGTGCGTCCTGCTCTTTCCGGCGGCGGAGGACGGCACGCGGTCGCGCGACGGACTGATCATCGCTTATGTGATCTCGGTGACCGCCGGAATGATCGCGTCGCTCTGGCCGCTCTACCGGAGCTACGGCCTGCCGCCGCAATGGAAGCCCAATCCGGCCAAGCTGCTGCGAGTCGCCCGGCTCAACATCCCCCTCGCCGCGGCCGACGCGATCGAATGGGGCTCGCGCCGGCTCGACATCGCCATACTCGGCCTGTTCGTCGCGCCTTATTGGGTGGGCGTCTACTATGTCGGCCAGCAGGTCGCCTCGCTGCCGCAGAAGCTGAAGACGAGCTTCGACCCGATCCTCGCTCCCGTCATCACCCAGAAGCTGGCGGAAGGCGACCGGCAGGCGGTTGCGAAGCAGGTGCGGCAGGTCGGCTTCTGGGTGATTGCCGCCCAGGCCGGGATCGCCCTCGCCCTCGGCCTTCCGGGCGACGCGGTGATGGGCCTGGTCGGCGAGGAGTTCGTCGGCGGCACCGGAGCGCTGTCCTTCCTGCTCGCGGCCGAGGTCGTCGCGGCCACCGCGGCGGTCTCCGAGGCCGCCCTCGTCTACGTCGCCCGGCACCGCAATCTGATGATCTCGGCCCTGATGATCTTCGTCCAGGCGGCGCTCACCATCCTGTTCATCCAGGGCGTGAAGCTGCTCCCGCTGCGGCCGGAGAACGTCCAGGCCTACCAGGCTGCAAGCGCCGCGGCGGCGCTGGTGCTGGCGCTCGGAATGGCCTCGATCCTCAAGGCGAGGCTGCTGTGCCGGCTGCTCGACGCGCCGGTTCAGGGCTGGCGCTGGCCGCTGGTCTGGGCCGCCGCCGCGGCGGTGGTCGTCGGACAGCTGGTAAACGCTCTACCCAAATCGCTTTATTGGGCGGAGCTGGCGTTCGGCATCCCGGCCATACTCGCCACCTTCGGAATCGTCGTCTGGTGGAAGGGGTTCACCCATGACGACCGGCTGCTTTTCCGGATGAAGAAGGACGAGGCGCCCCGCCTCCCCCCGCCTCCGGGAGTCACCCCGCCTGGAGCCGCTCCGCCGCCCGCTTAGTGGCGGAAGTGACGCATTCCGGTGAAGACCATGGCCAGGCCCGCCTCGTCGGCGGCGGCGATCACTTCGTCGTCGCGGATCGAGCCGCCGGGCTGGATGACCGCGATCGCGCCCGCTTTGACGGCGGCGAGGAGGCCGTCGGCGAAGGGGAAGAAGGCGTCCGACGCGACGGCCGAGCCGATCGTCTTCGGTTCCGGCCACCCCGCTTTCTCCGCCGCGTCGCGCGCCTTCCAGGCCGCGATGCGCGCCGATTCGAGCCGGTTCATCTGGCCGGCGCCGATACCGGCGGTGACGCCGTCCTTGGCGTAGACGATGGCGTTGGACTTGACGTGCTTCGCCACCGTCCAGGCGAACAGGCAGTCGGCCAGCTCGCGCTCCGTCGGCTGCCGCCTGGTCACCACCTTGAGCTGGTCGCGGCTCATCCGCCCGTTGTCCCGGGACTGGAGCAGATAGCCGCCGGTGATCGACTTGAGGACCAGTCCCGGCCGGGCCGCATCGGGAAGGCCGCCGGTGAGCAGGAGACGGAGGTTCTTCTTGCGCGCGAAGAGCGCCCGGGCCGCTTCGTCGGCGTCGGGGGCGATCACCACCTCGGTGAAGATCCGGGTCATCGCCTCGGCGGCCGCTTCGTCGATCGGACGGTTGACCGCGATGATCCCGCCGAAGGCGGAGACGGTGTCGCAGGCGAAGGCGGCTTCATAGGCTTCGGCCAGGCTGGCGGCGACGGCGACCCCGCAGGGATTGGCGTGCTTGACGATCACGCAGGCGGGATCGCCGTCGCGGAACTCCGAGACGAGCTCGAGCGCGGCGTCGGCGTCGTTGAAATTGTTGTAGCTCAATGCCTTGCCCTGGACCTGCCCGGCCTGGGCGATGCCACGGCCATGGGGTCCCGCCGGCAGATAGAGCGCCGCCTTCTGGTGCGGGTTCTCGCCGTAGCGAAGCTCGTCGCCCCGCTTCAGGGTGAGGGGGAGGGTGTCGGGGAACATCTCGCCCTGGTCGGCGAAGGCGAACCATTGGGCGATGGCCGAATCGTAGGCCGCCGTAGCTGCAAAAGCCTTGGCCGCCAGATACTTACGGAAGTCGAGTGACGTCGTGCCGCCGTTCGCCTCCAATGTGGTCAAAAGTGGAGGATAGTCGTCAGGATCGACACAGATCGCCACGAATCGGTGGTTCTTGGCGGCCGAACGCACCATCGAGGGACCGCCTATGTCGATATTCTCGATAATCTCGTCGCGCCCCGCGCCGCGCGCGACGGTCTGGGCGAACGGGTAGAGGTTGACGACGACGAGGTCGATCGCGCCGATGCCGTGCTCCGCCATCGCCGCCGCGTGGGCGGGATCGTCGCGGACGGCGAGCAGGCCGCCATGGACCTTAGGATGGAGGGTCTTGACCCGGCCGTCCATCATCTCCGGGAAGGCGGTGACTTCGGAGACGTCCTTCACCTCCAGCCCGGCCTCGCGCAGCGCCCTGGCCGTGCCGCCTGTGGAGACGAGCTCGACGCCGCGGGCCGCGAGGCCCCGGGCGAGCTCGACCAGCCCGGTCTTGTCCGACACCGACAGCAGGGCCCGGCCGATCTTCACTTCGTCGTCCAAAACGACCTCCTGGCTTAACTCTGAGTTGGTCATGCCGGACTTGTCCGGCATCCATCTTCCTACCTCGCAAGCAGACCACACAAGAAGGTGGACCCCGGATCAAGTCCGGGGCGACGGTATTTTAGCCGGCCCGGCGGAAGATCCAGGCGATGGCGGTGCCGTCGGGCGGGCTCTCGCCGCCGACCACCAGCTGCGAGGTCTCGCGAAGGCGGGCGTCGCCGCCGATCCAGAGGCTGTCCTCGATGGCCAGCCGTCCGCCCCGGCAGCGGAACTGCCAGACCGTCCGCCCCCGCACCCTCAGCAGGGCGCCCTGGCCGTCGGCCGTGGTTGCGGCCTCGACGTCCGGGTGGAGGTGGAAGCGGACCGCGAAAGGGATCGGCTCGGAGCGGCGGCGGCGGCCCTGCAAAGTGAGCAGGTCCTGGCCGCGAAGCTCTCGCCCGTCGGCCGCCAGCGTGAGCTGGCGCTGGTGGACGAGCCCGAAGCGGCGGACATAGCCATCGTGGCTCGCCTCGACCATGGCGGTCCCGCCGGTGTCATCGCGGGCCAGCTCGACCTGAGCAACGCCCTTGCCGAGGCTTCCGTCCTCATGGACCGCGGTCGAGTTGCGGTCGCCCAGGGTGAGGGTCGAATGGGCCGCGCTGCTCCTCAGCGCCCGGACCAGCTCCGCCGGAAGAGCGCCCGCCGCCGCGCCCGGCCCGCCGCAATTGACGACGAGCCGGTTCTCGCCTTCCGACAGCTCGAAGGCGAGGGTCGAGGCGCAGCCGCCGGCAAAGGCGCGGGTCGGCGGCGGCGGGGCGGCGTCGAACAGAGCGATCGTGCTCTTCGCCTCGAGCCTCTGATAGCCCCAGCCGCGCGGCTGGCGGAGCGGACGCACCCGGACTCCGCTCCCCTCCACAGCGGCCGCGATCCGCCGCTTCGAGTCCATGTTTCCGCCCTGCCAGCTCGAAAGAGCCTCGTCGCCGAGAAGGACTCCGAGCAGCGCACCGACCGATCCCGACATGGCCTCGGCGAGCGCCTCGGGCATCTCGCGGTCGCCGGCATAATAAACGGCGCGCAGCTGGGCGAGCAGCTCGACCAGCATGAGCTGCTCGGCGGGCGAACGGCTGACGAGGCCGCCATCGTCGTTGAGCGAGGCGGCGAGCGCCCGGAGCAGCCCCGCTTCGCCGCGGCCGAGCCGGGCCGGGCCGCCCTGCACGACCAGGGCGGCGGCGACCACGCCCGACCAGGCGGTTATCCGGGCGAGGCCGGGGCGGGCCTTCTCGGCGGCCTTGTCGAGGTGCCGGGCGCCGCGCGACAGCGTGTTGAGGAGGATTGCGCGATAGGCGGAGTCGCGGCTCGACAATATATAGGGCGCATAGGCCGTCCAGAAGAGGATCCGGCGGCCCCACAGATCGGCGCGCCAGGCCGGTTCAGTCACCGTCTCGGCATGGGCGGCCAGCCATTTCTGAACCAGCTTCTCGGCCAGCTTGGCGGCGCGCTCGCGGGTCGCGGCGGCGGCGAGGTCGCGGAGCCATTCGAAGCTTTGAAAATAGTCGGAAAGGTCGGCGGGGAGGGCCGGGTCGCCCGGATCCAGGGCGTCGATCGCGAAGCTCTCGCCGCGGCGGACGAAACGGCCCTTGAGGATCGCCTCCCCGGCCGCCTTGTCCCCGGCGACCGGATCCTTGGGCACCGCGATCAGCTTGAGCGGATGGCGGCCGCGAAGCCGCAAGGCGTGGAACGGCGTCCGCCAGGACAGGCGGTGGAGCATCGAGGAGAGCTGCTCCCCGAGCGACGCGCCCTGGCCGCCGCCGACCCGGATCAGCCTCTTGCCGGGCTCGATCTCGCCGCTTTCGGGCGCGTCGATCTTCTCGATCAGGCTCACCGCCGAAGATTTTCCATGTTCGCGGCATAGCGCTCGGCGCCGCCGCGAAATGTCGCGGTCCCCGCGACGAGCACATCGGCGCCTGCGTCGATCGCCCGCCGGGCGGTGCCGACGTCAATCCCGCCGTCCACCTCGAGATCGACGGCGAGGCCCTGCTTGTCGATCTGCTTCCTGACCGCCTCGATCTTGCGCAGCTGGCTGTCGATGAACCCCTGCCCCCCGAAGCCGGGATTGACGCTCATCACCAGGACCAGGTCGACCTCCTCGAGGACATAGTCGAGCATCTTGGCCGGCGTGGCCGGATTGAGCGCCACTCCGGCGCGCTTGCCGAGGCCCCGGATCGCCTGGAGGGTGCGGTGGAGATGAGGCCCGGCCTCGGGATGGACGGTGAGGATGTCCGCCCCGGCCTCGGCGAAGGCTTCGAGGAAGGGATCGACCGGCGAGAGCATCAGATGGACGTCGAACGGCTTGGCGCTGTGCGGCCGGAGCGCCTTCACCACCGCCGGGCCGATGGTGAGGTTGGGGACGAAATGCCCGTCCATCACGTCGACATGGATCCAGTCCGCACCGGCCTCGTCGACCGCGCGCACCTCCTCGCCGAGCCGGGCGAAATCGGCGGACAGGATGGAAGGGGCGATGCGGACGGGCTGCTGCACGTTCGAACGTTAACCCTGCCCGAGTCGCGCGGCAAGGAAAGGGCGCGACTTATCCCCGCTTTGTTGAGGGGCCGACCCGGCGTCATGCGCACAGCCGCATCAGGCATCGAGCGGCACCGGCCCGGTATTCCTGTTCGCACAAAGCACACAAAGAGCACAAAGAGTCGGAGGGGAACCGCGCGCAGCGCCCTCATCCCCGCGTCCGGAAGATGTCGTTGCGGCTGCGCCGCGCTACCTCTTGGTGGCCTTTGTGTGCTTTGTGCGAACCCAAATGCGGCGCGGGCCGTCGCACCACGTCCGAGTTTTCCGGCTTCCCGGAATGGCCAGCGATTGCGGCTTCTACTGCTGATTGAACGCTTTTGGACCCAATGATCGTCGTCCGGGCGGGGACGCGGGCGTACCATCGCGGGGCCGCCGTTCGGGCGAGTCGCCTGGGCGGATCCGGCGAACCGTGGGAGAATGAACATGCCGAATGGAAGAAAGAGAGTGCGCGGCACCTTTGCCGCTACGGTCCTGCTCGCGGCCTCGCTGGCCGCGGCGCCGGCGATCGCGAAGAAGCCTCCGCCGCCTCCGCCGCCGCCGGTCGAGGATCCCGATCCCTGGGCCGGCTGCTCGCCCTGGGGGCCCTACGTCTATGACGTCGATTGCTGCGATTATCCGGAGCTGATCATCCCGTGCGAAAGCTCGACCTCCGATCCCGTGACCCGCCCCGAGGACGCGGCCGCGGAGTCGCTCGAGCAATAGGTACGCGGGCTTCCCGGGCCTCCCCGAGGCCCCGGCTTTCGGGGTGATGCTAGGTCCGGCGGAAGCGGGCGATGAAGAAGCCGTCGGCTCCGCCCGCCTCGGCGAACAGGCCGGGGAGGATCCGGAGGCGGTTACCTTGGACGGGGATCTCCGCCGGGAGCGTGCCGGCCTCGATATGGTCGGCCTCGAAGTCGCGGCGTTCGGCCAGGAACGCCTCGCCCACCGCCTCGCCTTCCTCCGGCTCCAGCGAGCAGACCGAATAGACCAGCGTGCCGCCCGGCTTGAGCCAGCCGGCGGCGCGGGCGAGCATCGCCTTCTGGCCTTCGGCGAGCTCGGCGATGGCGCGGGGGCGGACTCGGTGGAGGACGTCGGGGTGGCGGCGGTAGATGCCGGTGGCCGAGCAGGGGGCGTCGAGCAGGATGGAGTCGACCTTGTCCGGGGACGACCAGCGCAGGATGTCGGCGGCGATGACCTTGGCCGTCAGGTTGGTTCGGGCCAAATTCTCGGAAAGTCGTCCGAGACGACTTTCCGACGAGTCGACCGCTGTGACCTCGAAGCCGGCGCTGGCCAGCTGCATCGTCTTTCCGCCCGGAGCGGCGCACAGATCGAGCGCAGTGCGGCCCTGGCCGGCGCCGAGCAGCCGGGCCGGGAGCGAAGCGGCGATGTCCTGAACCCACCAGCCGCCTTCGCCATAGCCGGTGAGGCCCGCCACCGCCGCTCGGGCCGGGAGGCGCAGATGGCCCGGCATCAGGCTGAAGCCTTCCATCCCGGCGGGCGGCTCGATGCCGGCGGCGAAGATGAGGTCGAGCGGCGGCGGAGCGGCGAGCAGCCGTGCGGCCTCGATCGCCACCTCTTCGCCCCAGTTGCGGGTCCAGCGCGCCTCGACCGCGGCGGGCAGCGACGGCAGGGGGGGGAGCTTCGCTTCCTGACGCATCAAAGTGCCGAAGACTCCGTGGACGAGCTTGCGCGGGCCGCCGTCGACCAGCGGAAGGACGGTCGAGATCGCGGCATGGGGAGGCGTATCCAGTGCGAGCGCCTGGACGAGGGCGATCCGGAGGGCGAAGCGGGCCTTGGCGTCGTCGGGAAGCCGGTTGCGGGTGGCGCCGTCGATGAGGGCGTCGAGATCGACCAGGCGGCGAAGGGTCTCGGCGGCGATGGCGTGGGCGAGACCGCGGTCGTTGGGCGCCAGGCCGCGGGCGGCGGTGTCGAGCGCCGCCTCGAGCGGAAGGCCCTTGCGGAGCACCGCGTCGAGCAGGCTCAGGGCGGCTCGGCGGGCGGGGACTCCCGCCGGATCGGGAGGGCGGTTCACCTGGGGCGCCGGCCCAGGGGATCGAGGGCGCTGGCACCGCTCCGGCGGGTGCGGGGAACCGCCGTCGCCGCCGGCGCGCGCGCGGGCGGGGCGAACTCGCCGGCCATGGCCTGCAAGGCGGCGATCCGGTTGCCGGTATCCGGGTGGGTCGAGAAGAAGCTGTCGCGGCCGGCGCCCGAAGGCACGATGTAGAGCGACGCCGCCGCCGGGTTGCGCATCGCCACCGGGCTCGGGACCCGGGCGGCGCCCTGATGGAGCTTGGCGAGCGCCGAGGCGAGGGCCCGGGGGTCGCCGCAAATCTCGGCGGCGGCGCGGTCCGCGCCATATTCGCGGGTGCGGCTGATGGCGAGCTGGACGAGCATCGCGGCGAAGGGCGCGAGCAGCACCGCGGCGATCATCGCCAGCGGATTGGCGCGGTCGCCGCCGCGGAAGAAGAAGCCGAAATTGGCGAGCATCGAGATGGCCCCGGCGATGGTCGCGGTCATCGTCATGACCAAAGTGTCGCGGTTGCGGATGTGGCCGAGCTCATGCGCCATCACCGCGGCGACTTCCTCCCTGGTGAGGAGGCCGAGCAGGCCGGTGGTGGCGGCGACCGCGGCATGGGCGGGATCGCGGCCGGTAGCGAAGGCGTTGGGATGCGGCGAATCGACCAGATAGACCCGCGGGTTGGGAAGGCCGGCCCGGGCGGCGAGATCGTGGACCATTCCGACCAGCTGCGGGCAGTCCTTCGCCGTCATCTCCTTCGCATCGTGCATGGAGAGGACGATCTTGTCGGCGTTCCAGTAGGTAATCAGGTTCATCGCCGCCGCGACGACCAGTGCGAGAAAGGCCCCCCGTGGGCCGCCGATCGCGAATCCGAGCCCCATGAACAAGGCGGTCATCGCCGCCAGCAGCATCAGGGTCCTCAGTCGGTTCATCCTTGCGTCTCAGCCTCCGTCCTCCGAAATGTGGGGGATGAGCGAGCCATCTTCAATCGGCACGGCCGGGCGGCGGCCCGCGCATGTGAAGCCTCCGGAGCATCTGTCGCCGAGCCCGCCGGTGCCGGAGCCAGGGCCCGGCGGCGCGGGCGAGGAGCATGGCGGGCCGAAGGGCGAGGAGCCGACGCGCTTCGGCGACTGGGAGAAAAAGGGGATCTGCTGGGATTTCTGACGCTGCGAAGACAGCGTCATCCCGGCGGAGGCCGGGATCCCGGGGAGGCCCGTCGTGACTTAGTCTCGCTGAGGTCCCGGCTTTCGCCGGGATGACGGTTACCGCTCCCTCAGATGCCTTCCGGCCTCAGCGGCCTCGACAGAAGCCGCTCCACGACCTCGTCGACGCTCGCCTCGCCCGCGAGCAGAGCGCACACCGCCGACACGATCGGCATGTCGACACCGGCCTCCCGAGCCGCCCGCGCCAGGACCGGGGCGGTATGGGCGCCTTCCGCCACCGTGCGGCGGTCGGCGAGCAGCTCGGCCGCCCGGCGCCCCTCGCCGAGGCCCTTGCCGAGGCTGAAGTTGCGCGAGCTGACCGAGGAGCAGGTGAGGACGAGGTCGCCGAGGCCGGAGAGGCCGGCCAGGGTCTCCGCGCGGGCGCCCCTTGCCAGGCCGAAGCGGGTCATCTCCGCGAAGCCGCGCGAGATCAGGGCGGAGCGGGCATTCTGGCCCAGCCGCCGGCCTTCGACGACTCCGCAGGCGATGGCGAGCACGTTCTTGACCGCGCCGCCGATCTCCGCGCCGACGACGTCGTCCGAGAGATAGGGGCGGAACCAGGGGCGGGCGATCCGGGCCCGGAGGCGCTCGCCCAGGCCCGGGTCCTCGACGGCGAGGGTGACGGCGGCGGGGAGGCCGGCGGCGACCTCATGGGCGAAGGTGGGGCCGGACAGGATCGCGATCGGCGCCTTGGGCTGCACCTCGCGGGCGACGTCGTGCATCAGCGCCATGGTCGCCTCCTCCATGCCCTTGGCGCAGAGGAGGAGCGGGATTTCGAGGCCCGGCATCGCGGCGAGCACCTTGCGCATATGCTGGGCGGGGGTGACGACGAGGAGCGCGTCGCAGCGGGTGAGGGACTGGAGGTCGCCAGTAGCCCGGATCGCGGGATCGAGCTTCGTTCCGGCGAGGAAGAGGCGGTTCTCGTGATCGCGATTGACGCATTCGACCACTTCTGGCTCGAGCGCCCACAAAAGGGTCTCGCCGCCGCCCACCGCCACCTGCGCCAGGGCCGTGCCCCAGGCGCCGCCGCCGAGGATCCCGACCTTCACGCCTTCACTCCGGCGCCGCGGACCTTTTCGGCGTCCGGGTCGAGCGGCCAGCGCGCCCGGGCGGGGGCGTCGAGCGGGTCGGTGAGGCCGGAGTCGAAGCGCAGCGCTCCGGCCCAGGCGATCATCGCGGCATTGTCGGTGCACAGCCAGAGCGGCGGAGCGACGAAGGGCAGGCCGTTCGCCTCGGCAAGCCGGGTCAGGGCGGAGCGCACGCTTTCGTTGGCGGCGACTCCCCCGGCGACGACCAGGGCCGCCGCTTCGGGAACATGCTCGAGCGCCCGGCGGGTCCGGTCGACCAGGCTGTCGACCACCGCCTGCTGGAAGGACGCGGCGATGTCCTGCGTGGCGTAACGGCCGCTGTCGCGGGCGCGAAGCACCGCGCTCTTGAGGCCCGCGAACGAAAAATGCGGCTCGGCCGAGCCCAGCAGAGGCCGGGGCAGAGGCACCGCCGCCGGATCGCCCTCCAGGGCGGCCCGCTCGACCGCGGGGCCGCCGGGGAAGCCGAGGCCGAGCAATTTGGCGGTCTTGTCGAACGCCTCGCCGGCGGCGTCGTCGATGGTCGTGGCGAGCCGCCGGTAGCGGCCGAGGCCCGCCACGTGGATCAGCTGGCAATGGCCGCCCGAGACGAGGAGCAGGAGATAGGGGAAGGCGAGGGCCGGATCGCTCAGCATCGGCGACAAGGCATGGCCTTCGAGATGGTTGACGGCGATCAGCGGCTTGCCGGCGGCCAGCGCCAGCCCCTTGGCCGCGACGAGGCCGACCATGACACCGCCGACGAGGCCCGGGCCGGCGGTCGCCGCGATCGCGTCCACTTCGTCCACCGCGAGCCCGGCCTCGGCCAGAGCCTGCTCGATGAGGGCGGGGAGGATCTCGACATGGGCCCTTGCGGCAATCTCGGGAACGACCCCGCCGTAAGGCCTATGGGCGTTCTCCTGGCCCGCCAGGCAGTGGGCGAGGATTCGCCGGTCCGATGTGACCAGGGCCGCCGCCGTCTCGTCGCAGGAGGATTCAATGCCGAGGATGACGCTCATGCACGCTTCCCTGCCACCCCCGCACCCGCTAGCACAAGCGGCGCATGCAGTCGGTCCTTCGCCTCGGAACCCGCGGATCGCCACTCGCGCTCGTCCAGGCGCGGCTGGTGGCGACGGCGCTCCGCGACGCCCATGGCTGGGGGCCGGAGCTGATCGAGATCGAGCCGATCGCCACGAGCGGCGACCAGCTTCGCGACCGGCCGATCTCCGAAATGGGCGGCAAGGCGCTGTGGACCAAGGAGCTGGATTCGGCGCTGCTCGAAGGCCGGATCGACCTCGCCGTCCATTCGATGAAGGACGTCGAGACGATCAGGCCGCCCGAGCTCGCACTCGCCGCGATGCTGGAGCGGGCCGACGTGTGCGACCGGCTGGTCGGAGCTCCGAGCATCGCCGTCTTGCCTGAGGGGGCCCGGGTCGGCACGTCGTCGCCGCGCCGCGCCGCGCAATTGCTGGCGCGGCGGCCGGACCTGGTCATCGTCCCCTTCCGGGGCAATGTCGAAACCCGGCTCCGCAAGATCCAGATGGGGGAAGTGGACGCCACCCTGCTGGCGGCGGCGGGGCTCGACCGGCTCAACCGATCGGACTGCGGGGTCCTGCTCGGCGATTTCCTCCCGGCGCCGGCGCAGGGCGCGATCGGAGTCGAGGTCCGCTCGGCCGACCGCCGGGTCCGGACGTTGGTCGCGGCGATCGACCACCGCCCCACCCACGCCTGCGTCGCGGCGGAGCGGCGGCTGCTGGAAGGCCTGGGCGGCAGCTGCCGCTCGCCGGTGGCCGCGCTGGCCGTGCTCCAGGGCAACGAGATCCATCTGCGCTCGGAAATCCTCACCGAGGACGGAGCCGAGGTCGAACGGGGCGAGCGGCGCTTCCGGAGCGGCGACATGGACGCGCCGCTCGAGCTCGCCCGCGAGATGCTGGGCCGGGCGGGGCCGAGGCTTCGGGCGCTGTTCGCGCTGTGACCCTGCTCATCCTGCGGCCGGAGCCGGGCGCATCCGAGACTGCGGCGCGGGCGAGGGCGATGGGCCTGAAGCCGGTCGTCGCGCCTTTGTTCGCCATTACCGCAGTGACCGGGCCGGCGGTGGAAGCGGCGCGATTCGACGCCGTGCTCCTGACCAGCGCCAACGGCGCGCGCCACGCCCCGGCCGGACTCGAGCGCCTGCCCTGCTTCGCGGTCGGCGAAGGCACTGCGGGGGCGGCGCGGGCGGCGGGGTTCGGCGACGTCCGGACCGGACCGCGGGACGGCGCGGCGGCGGCGGCGATGATGACGGCGGCCGGGGTGAGGCGGGCGCTCCATCTCTGCGGGCGCGACCATCTCGCCGTCGAGGCGCAAGGCGTGGAGATCGAGCGGCGGATCGTCTATTCGGCCGAGCCGTTGCCGCGGCCGCGGTTCGAGGGACCTGCAGTGGCGATGATCCATTCGGCCCGAGCCGGGGCCCGCTTCGCCGAGCTGGCCGGCGACAGGTCCGGGATCGCGATCGCCGCGATCAGCGAACCGGCGGCAGCGGCGGCGGGCGAGGGATGGGCGGCGAAGGCGGTGGCGGAGGCGCCGCGCGACCAAGCCTTGCTGGAGCTTGCAGCAAAGCTGTGCAATCATGACCCGGACGTGGTGAGGGACGGCAATGGACTATGAGCCGGGACGGGTGACGGCGAAGCCGAAGCGGCCGCTCTGGGCCTTGCTCGCGCTGCCGCTCGTCGCCTTCCTGGCCGGGCTCGCGGCGATGGGCTGGCTGCTCGCGAACTGGACCACCGGAGCGGCCTTCCTGGGCGTCGCTTCCGAGCCGCCGGCGGCGGCCGCCGAACCCGCGCCGCAACCGATGACGATGGAGCGAGAGCCGGTCGCGGCACCACCCGCCGAGCCCCAGGCCGGCGAGCGGCTGGTGATCGACCCGGAAACGACCCGCCGCGTCAACCGGCTCGAGGAAAGGCTCGCTTTGCTCGACCTCCAGTCGCGAACCGCGGTCGGCAATGCCGACCGGGCGGAAGGCCTGCTCGTCGCTTTCGCGGCGCGGCGGGCGATCGATCGCGGCGTGGCCCTGGGCTATATCGAGACCCTGCTTCGGCAGCGTTTCGCGGCGACCGAGCCGCAGGCGGTGGCAACCGTCCTCACCGTCGCCCGGGCGCCGGTGACGGTTCAGAGCCTGCAGAAGCAGTTCCAGGAGGTCGCGCCCCATCTTTCCGGCGGCGGCCAGGCGCAGACCTGGTGGGCCGCGTTCAAGACCGAGATGGCCGGGCTCGTCACCATCCGGCGGGAGAACACGCCCTCCACCCAGCCCGCCGAGCGCCTGCGCCGCGCCGGTCAGAGCCTGGAATCGGGGCAGGTCGAGGTCGCCCTGCTAGAAGTGCTCCGGCTTCCCGGCCACGAGCGCGCCGACCCCTGGATCGCCAACGCCCGGCGTTACGTGGCCGCCCACCGGGCCCTCGACCGGCTGGAGAGCGCGGCGCTGCTGGAGCCAAGGGCGCCTGTCGTGGCGCCCGCGGCGGTGAGGGCGCGGTAGGACTCGGGGCTTTTCAGTCCCTCCCCATCCGCGAAGTGGATGGGGAGGGGGACCACCCGAAGGGTGGTGGAGGGGCTTTGCCGACTCAGTTGGCCCCTCCACCGTGCTCCGCACGGTCCCCCTCCCCATCGCCTTCGGCGACAGGGAGGATGAGGGGTCAGATCTCCAGAAGCGCGTAGGGCCGGCCGAATTCGGGCTCCACCACGAACTGGGCGCAGTTGAAGACCGGCACTCCGCCCGGCGTATGGCCCGAATAGGCGCCGCGATGGGCGTGGCCGTGGACCACCGCCTTGACGTTGTCGAAGCGGTCGATCGCATGGGCGAGGCGCGAGGAGCCGAGGAACGGATAGATTTCGAGCGGCTCGCCCTCGACCGTCTCCGGGATGGGCGCATAATGGAGGACGGCGACGACCCGCTCGGTCCTGAGCGAGCGCAACGCGTTTTCGAGCAGCCTCGCCTCGTTCCGGGCCTCGTCGACGAAAAGCTTGATCGCCTCCTCGCCGAAGGCGCCGAGCTCGCCCCGGCCGAAGCCGCCGATGAAGCCCTTGGCGCCGGCGAAGCCGACGCCTTCGATCACGGTCGCCTGCTCGCCGAGCATGATCACGCCCGCCGACTGGAGGATCCGGATCACCTCCTCCGGCTCGCCCGCCTCGTAATCGTGATTGCCGAGCACCGCGACGACCGGGATGGTGCAGGCGCGCAGATCCTCGGCGAGGATCTCGGCCTCGGCGACCTTTCCGAAATTGGTCAGGTCGCCCGCCAAGGCGAGCACGTCGGCGGCCTCGCTGATCTCCTCGAACAGCTCGCGGTAGCGATTGTGGCAGGTCTCGGTGACGTGAAGGTCGCCGATCGCCGCGACCGTCAGGCTGTCAGTGGTGGGGTCGTTCATGCTTTTCGTCCACTCCCTTCCCGACCACGTCGGCGAAACCCCATTCGCTGACGTCGACGACATAGTCGGTCGGGCTGATCAGCCGCCCGCGACAGATCTTGACGCTCGCCGCCGGCATCTGGTCCTGGGCCTTGAGGCGCTCGAGCAGCTCCTCGTAGAGCCAGCGCGGGATGAGCTCGCGCTCGGTCGGGTAGACGAAGCGGAAGTTCAGCACGTTGATGAGGAGCACCTCCCAGTAAAGCTCCATGTTCGAGAGCAGCCACTTCCAGTCGATCTCGTCATGCTTGATGAGGATGGTGTGGACGATGTCGGCACCGTCGTAGCGGTAGCGGGTCTGGAGGAAGAGCTTGGAGAGGATGAACTGGGTCGGCGGCGTGACCCTGACGGTGGTGCCGTAGACCTCCGCCTCATAGACCTCCTGGAACCATTCGTCGGTGATCGGGATGCTGGCCGACGAGATGTTGAAGATGACGTCGAAGAAATTGTCGCCGCGCCAGACCTTCCCGATCCAGCGCTCGTCCTCCATCTCGATCTCGAAGCCGCGCGACTTGAAGAAACCCAGGATCTTGGGTGCGTCGCTGGGCTTGCAGAAGACGTCCAGGTCCTTGGTCGGCCGGGTGATGCCGGTGAAGCAGGACAGAGCGTAGGTCCCCGACAGGAGGAAGGGTATCCCCGATTCCTGGAGGAGCTTCAGGCTTTCCGAGTAGAATCCGACCGCTTCGGGAGGCGGCTCGAAGGCGGACGAATCGAAATTGTCGAGTTTGGTGCTCATTATCCCCGCGGCGGCGCTCCGGCGGCGGCGACGGAGCGTCGCGCCTGCCTGGTGCGTGGAGAACGGGGGCGGCCCGGAAGCGTTCCGCGCGGACCTAAGGCTGAGGCTGAGGCTGCGCGGGAGCGTCCGCGGCGACCGGCCGCATGTCGACCAGGGTGACGATGAACTCGAGCTCGGCGTTCGGCGGGATCGCCCCCGGGACGCCGGCGGGGCCGTAGGCCAGAGCGGACGGGATCCAGAAACGGTAGCGGCCGCCCTTCTGCATCAGCTGAAGTGCCTCGCCGAAGCCCGGCACGACGCCCGTCACCGGGAAGGCGGTCGGTTGCGGGCTGGCGTCGAACAAGGTGCCGTCGGCGAGATGGCCCTCATAAGTGACGAGGACCAAGTCGGCGGTGGTCGGCTTCGCGCCGATACCGGGCCTCAGAGTCTCGAAGCGAAGTCCGGAGGGGGTGGTGACGACGGCGCGGGCGGAGACCGGAGGAATGAAGGAGCGGGGCGGAACCGGCTTCGGAGCCGGAGCCGGGGCGGCGGCGAGCAGGAGAGCGAGGGTGATCATCGTGACTCCCGGGCCGCACGGTCCGGCCGGCGGAAAAATGGAGCGGGCGAAGGGATTCGAACCCTCGACCCCAACCTTGGCAAGGTTGTGCTCTACCCCTGAGCTACGCCCGCTCTGAGCCGCGCCAGCGGCTGACGCCCCCGGCCGAGGTAAGGCGGCGGCTGCTAGCATGGGGTCCGCCACCCGGCAAGGGGCTAGATAGGGGCAGTGACAATGCACCGTCGTCACCCTGAACTTGTTTCAGGGTCCAGTCCTCCACCCGCGAGGCGGCGCGTCGTTGGATGCTGAAACAAGTTCAGCATGACGGACGCTCAGGCTTGGCAGACGCGTCCGATATCCCACATAGACGACCGAGCGACCGGATCGGAAAGGCGTAATTGTGGCGACATTGGGCATGAGCGCGGCCGACAAGCAGGCGATCGAGAGCTTCCGCCGCGACGTCATCGAACCGTCGATGACCGCGCTCGTCATCGTCGATTTCTGGGCGGAATGGTGCGGCCCCTGCAAGCAGCTCACGCCGATCCTCGAGAAGGTGGCGGCGGACTATGCGGCGCGGGGCGTCCGGCTGGTCAAGATCAACGTCGACGAGAACAAGCTCATCGCCGACCAGTTCAGGGTCCAGTCCATCCCGACCGTCTACGCCATCTTCCAGGGCCAGCCGGTCGCCGACCTGTCGCCGGCGCGGACCGAGGGACAGCTGACCCGCTTCCTCGACCAGATCCTCGAGCAATTGCCGGTCGAGGGCGAGGCGCAGCAGATCGAAGCGGAGATCGAGCCGCTCCTCGCCATGGCCGAGGAGGTGCTCGCCGGCGGCGACGCGGAGCGCGCGCAGAACATCTTCGCCCAGATCGTGGAGATGGCGCCCGACCATGCCGGAGCGATCGGAGGCCTCACCCGGGCGCTGATCGCGGCGGGGCGGCCGGACGAGGCGCGCGCCGTGCTGGACTCGGCGCCCGAAAGCGCCGCCAAGGACTCGGCGATCGCCCGGGCCCGCGCCGCGCTCGAGCTGGCCGAAGTGGCGCCGCCGGGCGTCGACACCTCGCAGTTCGAGCGCCGGATCGCCGCCGATCCGGACGACCACGAAGCCCGCTTCGAGCTCGCCGGGGCGCTGATGGCCGCGGGCGACCGCGACGGGGCGGCCGACCAGCTGCTCGAGAGCATCGCCCGCGACCGCGAGTGGAACGAGGGCGCGGCGCGGAAGCGGCTGCTCCAGCTGATGGAGGTGGTCGGCCTGGAAGACCCCTGGGCGGGGGCTCAGCGCCGGCGCCTCTCGGCGATCCTCTTCACCTGATGGCGGACTCCAGGCCGCTCCGGATCCCGGTCTTCCCGCTCGCCGGCGCCCTGCTCTTCCCGCGGGCGCAGCTGCCGCTCCACATTTTCGAGCCGCGCTACCGGGCGATGGTCCGCGATTCGCTCGCCGGCGACCGGCTGATCGGGATGATCCAGCCCCGGGGCCCGGGCGAGCCGCCGCCCTTGTTCGAGATCGGCTGCCTCGGCCGGATCGGCGCCGCCGAGGCGCTGGAGGACGGCCGGTTCAACATCGTCCTCGAGGGGCTCGGCCGCTTCCGGATCCTGAGCGAAGCGAGGGTCGACACGCCCTACCGCCAGGTCGACGCCGAGCGTCGCGGCTTCGGCGACGACGGCGAGCCCGACCCGCTCGGCCTCGCCCAGCGCGCCGAGCTGGAGCGCGAGGCCCGCCGCTATGCCGACGCGCTGGGCTATTCGGTCGACTGGGACGCCGTCACCCGGCTCGACGACGAGATGCTGGTCAACGCCATCGCCCAGGTCGCCCCGTTCGACGTCGGCTCCAAGCAGGCCCTGCTCGAGGCGCCGGACATCGCCGAGCGCTGCGACCTGCTCGTCCAGTTCATGCAGTTCCAGCAGATGGTGCCGGGCGGCGCGGAAGGGCCGGAGACGCTGCAGTGAGGGAAGAGTTGCTGGCGCTTCTCGTCTGCCCGGTCACCCGGACCGCGCTCAGGTGGGACGAGGAGCGGCAGGAGCTGGTGTCGGAGGCCGCAGGGGTGGCTTATCCGGTGCGGGACGGAATTCCGGCGATGCTGATCGAGGAAGCGCGGATCCTCGAGCCGTGAACGCTCAGGCCGATCTCGATCTCAGCGGCCGGTGGACCGGCATGTTCAACTATCCGGGGCCATTTCCCCCCGTCAGCTTCGAAGCCGAGCTTATAGATCATGGGGGATCGATATCCGGCACCGTGTTCGAACCCGACGAGAATCCGTACGGCACCGACGGAACCCTCCACGCGATCGTGGACGGGGCGCGCCAGGGCAGCGCCCTCACCTTCACCAAGATATATGAGGATGCCGAGAGGATGCCCGAGCCCGTCTTCTACAGTGGTACGATCCAGCCTGACGGGAACGAGGTTTCCGGCCGCTGGGAGATTGCGGGCCATTGGAGCGGGACGTTCCTGATGGTCCGCAACCCGGGCGTCGCGGAAGTGGTGGAAGCGGAGGCTGGCGAGGAGGTGCCGGTGGGCGAACTCTAAATCCTCCCCCGCTTTTGCGGGGGAGGGGGACCGCGCGAAGCGCGGTGGAGGGGTTTTTCGGAGTCTCAAAGCTCCCCTCCACCATGCTTCGCATGGTCCCCTCCCCTGCAAATGCAGGGGAGGAATTTTCCGTCAGATCGTCAGCCCTCTGAGGAGCAGCGGCAGCTCCCCGCTCTCGCCGCGCGCCTCGGCCATGAACTGGCTCTTGAGCGGCCCGACGCGCTGGACCATGCCCATTCCGAAGCGGCGGATCGCGGAGGCGGTTCGGCCCGGCACGCCGTAGATTCGAGTGAGCCCGTCGGTCGCGGCGGCGACGGTCAGGGTGTCGAGGCTCCGCCAGCGCTCGTAGCGTGCGAGGAGCTGGGCGTCGCCCGGGTCGAGGCCCAGGCGGGCGCCTTCGACCAGCACCTGGGTAAGCGCGGCGACGTCGCGGAAGCCGAGATTGAGGCCCTGGCCGGCAATCGGATGGATTCCGTGGGCCGCGTCGCCCGCCAGAGCCAGCCGCTCCGCCGTCATCGTCGCGGCATGGTGGAAGCCGAGCGGATAGTTCCAGCGCGGCCCGGCGAGCCGGACCTCGCCCAGGAACCCGCCCATCCTCTTGGCGATCTCATGGGCCATGGCCCGGTCGGGAAGGTCGATCACCGCCGCGGAATCGGCGGCCGGCACCGACCAGACGATCGCCGACCTGGTGCCCGGAAGGAGCGGAAGGAGCGCGAATGGGCCCGTCGGGTAGAAGATCTCGTAGGCGGCGTTTTCGTGATGCCGCTCATGCTCGACGGTGAGGACCACCGCCGAATGGTCGTAGCTCCAGCGGGCGAGCGGGATGTTGGCCGCTTCCCGGGTCGGCGACTTGCGGCCCTCGGCGCCCACCAGCAAGGCGGCGGCGACGGCGCGGCCGTCCTCGAGCGCGACCCTGACTCCGGCCGAATCGCGGACGATCTCAGCCGCCCGGGCCGGCATCACCAGCTTTACGCGGCCGGCGTCGAGAGCCGCCTCGCGCAGCACCTGCCGAAGCCGCCGGTTCTCGACCATGATTCCGAGCGGGTCGTCCGCGTCGGGGGAATCGAAGACGATCCCGCCCGGCTGAAGCCCGTCGCTGACCCGGATCGAGAGGATCGGGCAGCCTTCGCCCTCCAGCCGATCGGCAATCCCGATCGTCTCCAGCATCCGCCACGAGGCGCTTGCGACGGCGGTCGCCCGGCCGTCGAAGGCGGGGGCGAGGTTCCTTTCGGGACCGGCGGGATCGATGACGATGGTCGAGAGCCCGTGCCGGTCGAGCGCGACGGCGAGGGTCAGGCCGATGAGCCCGCCGCCCAGGATGATGACGTCCGCGCGATCCATATCCGTGCCTTCCAACGATTTTCCCGCCCTACCGATGCAAAGCTGCAACGCCAAGCGCTTGACCGGGGACTCAAGGCGGGCGCATTGTCGGGCTCGGGAACATTTGGGGCACGGTGATGGCGGCTTCATCAGCGCAGAGCGCCCGTCAGCTGAGACTGGCGCAGTGGCGGACCGGAGTGAAGAACGGCATGCGCCGGAGCTGGGCGCTGCTGATCGGCGGAGCGCTGGGCGCGGCGGCCCTGCTCCTGCTTCTGGCTCTGGTCAGCTACGAGCCGACCGACCCTTCGCTGAACACAGCCGCCGCCGGCCCGGTCAGGAACTGGGTGGGCGCTCCGGGGGCCTGGATCGCCGACCTGCTGCTCAGCCTGTTCGGGCCGGCGGGAGTGCTTCTGCTTCCCCTCCTGGTGTTGACCGGCGTCCGGATCGCGACCGGAGCGCCGGCCACGCGCTGGCTTCGCTCGCTCGGCCTCACCCTGCTCGGGCTGATCCTGGTCGGCGGCGCCGCCTCGCTGCTGGTCGGCGGAGCGGTCAACGGGCTGCCGGCGAGCTGGGGCGGGGCGGCCGGCCTCTCGCTCGCCAAGCTGGTCGAGCTGGGCCTCGCGGCGATCGGCGAGCCCGGGATCGTCGAACCGTTCGAGATCGTCGCCGTCGGCCTCTTCGCGGCGCTGGGCCTGGCCGCGTGCTGGTTCGGGCTCGGGCTTCGCCCCGACGAACGGGCGTGGATCGCCTCGCGCCGGCTGCCGAGGCGCGAGCGCGCCTTCGCGGACGACGGCCATGAGCTCCCCGAGCCGGAGGACCGCCCGGCGCGCACTCCGGTGGTCGTCCCGGCCGAGCCCCCCCGCACGGTCATCAACGACCGGGTTCGAACGCCCGCGCAGGCGAAGCGGCCGCTTCGCGAGCGCCAGGCGTCGCTGGCGCTCGGCGACAGCTACCAGCTGCCCGGGCTGGAGCTGCTCGCCCCGGCGCCGCCGCCGGTCGGCGGAGCGCTCGACAAGGCGAGCCTGGAGCGCAACGCCCGTCTGCTCGAATCCGTGCTCGACGACTTCTCGGTGAAGGGCGAGATCGTCGAGGTTCGGCCGGGGCCGGTCGTCACCATGTACGAGCTGGAGCCGGCCAGCGGAATCAAGGCGAGCCGGGTCATCCAGCTCGCCGACGACATCGCCCGCAACATGTCCGCCCTCTCCGCCCGGGTGGCGACGATCCCCGGCCGGAGCGTGATCGGGATCGAGCTTCCCAACCCGAAGCGGGAGATGGTCGTCCTCTCGGAGCTGATCGCAAGCCACGCTTTCGAGGACCAGGTCGCCCAGCTTCCGATCGTTCTCGGCAAGAACATCTCGGGCGATCCGGTCGTCGCCGACCTCGCGCCGATGCCGCACCTCCTGGTCGCCGGGACCACCGGCTCGGGCAAGTCGGTGGGCCTCAACTGCATGATCCTGTCGCTGCTCTACCGGCTGACGCCGGAGCAGTGCAAAATGATCATGATCGACCCGAAGATGCTGGAGCTCAGCAGCTACGACGACATCCCGCACCTGCTCGCGCCGGTGGTGACCGAGCCGGCCAAGGCGATCCGTGCCCTCAAGTGGACGGTCGAGCAGATGGAGGAGCGCTACCGGATGATGGCCTCGGTCGGGGTCCGTCAGCTCTCCAGCTTCAACGCCAAGGTGCGCGAGTCCAAGGCCAAGGGCCAGTCGATGGGCCGGCGGGTCCAGACCGGCTACGATCCGGAGACCGGCCAGCCGAAATATGAGATGGAGGAGCTGGACTATGAGGTCCTTCCCCAGATCGTGGTCATCGTCGACGAGCTCGCCGACCTGATGATGACCGCCGGCAAGGAGGTCGAGTTCCTGATCCAGCGCCTCGCCCAGAAGGCGCGCGCGGCGGGGATCCACCTGATCATGGCGACCCAGCGCCCGTCGGTCGACGTCATCACCGGGGTGATCAAGGCGAACCTTCCGACGCGCATTTCCTTCGCCGTTACCTCCAAGATCGATTCCCGAACCATCCTCGGCGAGCAGGGCGCCGAGCAGCTGCTCGGCAAGGGCGACATGCTCTACATGCCCGGCGGCAAGCAGATCGCCCGGGTCCACGGCCCGTTCGTCTCGGACGAGGAGGTGCGCGCCGTCGCCGAGCATTGGCGCTCGCAGGGCCAGCCAAGCTACGTCCAGGCCGTCACCGAGGAGCCGGAGGACGGCGGCTACATGTTCGAAGGCCAGCCGACCGGCGAGGACGATCCCGAAGCCCAGCTCTACCGCAAGGCGATCCAGACGGTGGCGGAAAGCCAGAAAGCTTCGACCTCCTATCTCCAGCGCCAGCTCCGGGTCGGCTACAACAACGCCGCACGCCTCATCGAGCGGATGGAGAAAGACGGGATCGTCAGCGCCCCCGACCATGTCGGCCGCCGCGAGGTGCTGGTCGATCCGGAGGGCCGGCCGCTTTAAGCGAATTTCCAATGGTCGCATGCCCGATTCCACTGGGCGCATCTATCTCCATGTCATCTTGGTATCGGCGCCGGATTGTGCGATTCTGCCGACGAATGGAAAGGAACGGCGATGGATGCGCAAACCTTGTCGCAGGAAGTGGACGCCAACTTCGACTTCTTCCAGCGGCGGCTGGCCGAGTTCCTGGAGTGCGAAGCGGGTAAATTCGCGCTGCTCCGTCATCGCGCCGTAATCGGCTTTTACCCGGACCCAGGGACGGCAGACCAGGTAGGTCATATCAAATTTCCCGACGGCCTTTACTCGATCCAGGAAGTCACCGACGAGCCAGTGAATCTCGGCTTGTACTCCAATGCCAGCCATTAGGTGGCTGCACGAAGGCCGCCGAATAATCTTGCCAGTATCGGTGTTTCCGTCGGCCACGGCGGATAATGCGAGTGAATGTCTGCTGGTGACAGGGCTGCTGGACACCGGCGCGACAGGTACCGGCCTTAGACAGGACGTTATCGACCGCCTGAAGCTCGGAAAGCGAGGGAGACGGCGGATTTTCACTGCGAACGGCGACATGATCGCCAACGAGCATCTCATCAGGATCGGCTTCTATCCGGGACGCTTTGAGCACCACCCTTTCGACCTTTCCGGAATATTTCCATTCGTCCTCGAACGTCAGTTGCTGGCTCACTCCCTGCATCCCAACTTTGGCTTGGAGCTTATCATCGGCATGGACGTGGTTTCGCAGGCCGACCTGACGGTGTCGCGCGACGGCTGCTGCTTGTTGGAGTTTGGCTGATCGGAACCCGCAGGTTCAGAGGGCATTCAAGCTGGAACGGGCAGAGCCCACCTCAAATTCCATCCGATGGAGGCTTTGAAATGATGCGTTTGAAGACGCTCGCCCTCGCCGCGGGGTCGGCCGCGGCCGTTGCGATGCTCGCGCCGCTGGCTCCCGTCGCGGCGCAGGCGGCCTCCCCGCTCACCCAAGTCTCGGCGCATCTCAGGGCGGTCAACACGATGGTGGCGAGCTTCCGGCAGACCGACCGCAAGGGCCGGGCGCTGACCGGGACGATGACCCTGAAGCGGCCGGGCAAGCTGCGCTTCCAGTATCAGAAGGGCGTCCCGATGCTGATCGTGGCCGACGGGCGCAGGCTCAACATGATCGACTATGAGACGGGCCGGGTGGACGGCTGGCCGATCGGCAATTCGCCGCTCGGAGTGCTGCTCAACCCCAATCCGGACCTCAGCCGGATCGCCAAGGTGGTCCGCAACGATTCCCAGACCCTGCTCGTCCAGGCGCGCGATCCACGGAAGCCGGAATTCGGGACGATCACGCTCGGCTTCGCCAAGGTCGGAAGCGGCCCGTCGGGGCTATTGCTGCAGGGCTGGACCGTGATCGACGCCCAGAACAACCGGACGACGGTCAAGCTTTCCGGCCAGCGATTCAACGTGCCGGTGGCGGACAGCGCGTTCACGTTCCAGCGGCCGGCCAAGCGGGGCAAAGCCTGAGTCATTCATCGCGGCGACAGGAATGAGACACTAAAACATCAATTGCGATTGCGGGTGGTCGCTGTCGGGTTTTCCCCCTGTTGCCCGGCGTGCCGCCGTAATCGCGCCTCGCGTAGACCACGCTTGGTTGGCCCTCGCTCCACGCCCCCGGAGCGGGGGCCTTTACATGTCCGGGACGCCCCTCGTCATCGACAGGAAAGGCCGTCCCGGCTAGAGCCGTGAGCCATGTCCTCCACCCTCAAGATCGCCTCCTGGAACATCAATTCCGTCCGCGCCCGGATCGAGATCGTCGAGAAGTTCCTGCGCGAGGAAGCGCCCGACATCCTCTGCCTGCAGGAGACCAAGGTCTGCGACCCCGACTTCCCGGCCGCCCTGTTCGCGCGCCTCGGCTACATCCACCAGATCCTCTGCGGCCAGCGCATGCATCATGGCGTGGCGATCCTCAGCCGGCTTCCGGCGCGCGAGGAGCAACGGCACGACTGGCAGGCGAACGGCGAGGCCCGGCACATCGGAGTCCGGCTCGAATGCGGGATCCGGCTGGAGAACGTCTATGTCCCCGCCGGAGGCGATACGCCCGACCGGGAGATCAACCCCAAGTTCGGGCAGAAGCTCGACTTCATCGAGCGGATGACCCGCTGGTCCGAGACCTGCGCCTGTCCGACGATCGTCGTCGGGGACTTCAACGTCGCGCCGCTCGAATGCGACGTGTGGAACCACAAGCAGCTGCTCAATGTGGTCAGTCACACGCCCATCGAGGTCGAGGCCCTGACCCGGCTCCAGCAGAGCAACGAATGGGTCGATCTCGGCCGCCATTTCCATCCCGCCCCCAAGCGCCTCCATACCTGGTGGAGCTACCGCTCGCCCGACTGGACGAAGAACGACCGCGGGCGCCGGCTTGACCATATGTGGGCCACGGCCGACGTCGCCCGCCAGGCCGTGCGCCACGTCGTCCACGAGCCCTGCCGAAACTGGACCCGGCCCTCGGACCACGTTCCCCTGGTCACGGAATTCACGGTTTGAGCGGCGGGCGCGACGTCGCCCGGGCGATCGACGCGCTTCGCCGCGGCTGGCCGGTCCGAATCGACGGTGTCGGCTTCCTCGCCGTCGAAACCGCCGACGAAGCCTCGCTCGCCGCCTTCGACTCGGACCGGCCCGCCGACCTGCTCATCTCCGGCTACCGGGCGGTAACCCTGAAGCTCGCCAACCAGCGCGAGGCCGTGCCCAGCGGCCCGGTCAGGATCGAGCGCATGGCGATGAGCCTCGCCCGGGCGACCGCCGTGGCGGACCCGGCGCTCGACCTTTCGAATCCGCTCAAGGGACCCTTCCGGGCCCGCGAGGTGGGATTCGACCGGGCCGCCGGCGCGGCAATCGCCCTGTCGCGCCGGGCGGGCCTTCTCCCCGCCCTGTTCCTCGACGGCGAGGCGGGAGCGGACGCCGTCTCGCTCACGCCCGCGGACGTGGAAAGCTTCGAGCATGCGGAGTCGCTGAGAATAGCCTCACGCGCCAGGCTTCCGACCCGCTTCGCCGAGAAGGCGGAAATCGTCGCCTTCCGGTCCGACGAGGACGGTGCCGAACATGTCGCCCTCCTGATCGGCGCACCCTCCGGGAAGCCCCCGCTGGTCCGGCTCCACAGCGAATGCCTCACCGGCGACGTTCTCGGCTCGCTCAAATGCGACTGCGGACCCCAGCTCGACTCCGCGCTCGAGGCGATCGCAGCCTCGGGCTGGGGAGTCCTTCTCTATCTGCGTCAGGAAGGGCGGGGCATCGGCCTCGTCAACAAGCTTCGCGCCTACGCGCTCCAGGACCAGGGTTTCGATACAGTCGACTCAAACCTCCGCCTCGGCTTCGCGGACGACGAGCGCCATTACACGCTCGCAGCGCGAATGCTCGAAGCTCTGTCCCAGGACGAGGTGCGGCTGCTGACCAACAATCCCCGCAAGGTCGAAGGTCTGGAAGGGGCCGGCATCAGGGTGAGCGAGCGGGTGCCGCTGAGGGCCGGCGGCAACCCCCACAACCGGGATTATCTGGAAACCAAGCGAGCGCGTAGCGGCCATCAGCTCTGACGTCATGGCGCCTTGTTCGTCATTCCGGCGAAAGCCGGAATCCATGAACACCGCCGTACGCAGCAGGGGACTTCCGTGTTCATGGATGCTGGATCAAGTCCGCATGACGAGCCTGAGAACCTCGTCATAGCCGGCTGCGACATGGTCCGCCCCGGCTTCGCGGAGCCGCTCGCCGTGGCCAGGGCCGCAATGGAGGCCGGCGCAAAGCCCGACCACCGTCATCCCGGCCGCGCGGGCCGATTTCACCCCGGCCGGCGTATCCTCGAGGACCAGAACCTCCGCCGGACGGACTCGAAGCTCGCTCGCGGCGTGCAGGTAGATGTCCGGACAGGGCTTGCCCCGCTCGACATGCTCGGCGGCGCTGAACAGCCGGTCGCCGAAATGATGGGCGAGCCCGAACCGCTCCAGCGAACCGCGAAGCCATTCGGTCGGGCTCGACGAGGCGACCGCCTTGGGGATCGGCGGGAGCGCGTCCAGGAAAGCCTGTACGCCAGCCACGGCGGTGACCTCCTCCGCGCGAAGCTCGAAGGCCTGCTTCACATTTGCCCGGAAGTCGGCCGGAAGCGGCCTTCCGATCTCCCTCTCGATCACCACGCCCATGTCGCGCCAGTTGAGGCCTATATAGCGCTCCACCGCCTGCTCCAGGGTGGTCGGATGGCCGAGCTCCGTCAGCGCCTCGGCGATGAGGAGGTTGGAGAGTATTTCGCTGTCGACGATCACTCCGTCGAAATCGAAGATCAGGGCGGCGAACCTCAGCGTCGATCTCCAAACAAAGCGGTGCCGACCCGGACGTGGGTGGCGCCGACCGCGACCGCGGTCTCATAGTCGGCCGACATGCCCATGCTGAGGCCGGGGAGGCCGTGGCGGCGGGCGAGCTTGGCGAGGAGCGCGAAATAGGGAGCCGGCTCGACGTCGGCCGGTGGAATGCACATCAGGCCCCCGACGGGCAGGCCGGCCTCGCGGCTCGCGTCGACCAGGGCGGGAAGCTCTGCCACGGCGCAGCCGCCTTTCTGGGGCTCGTCGCCGATATTGACCTGGAGGAAGCAGTCCGGCCTCCGGCCCACCTTGGCCATCGCCTCGGCCAGAGCCGAGACAAGGGACGGCCGGTCGACCGAATGGATCGAGTCGAACAGGGTGATCGCGTCGAGAGCCTTGTTGGACTGCAGGCGGCCGATCAGGTGCAGCCGGAGGCCGGGAGTCTGCGCTTTGAGCGCCGGCCATTTGTCCTGCGCCTCCTGGACCCGATTCTCGCCGAATTCGCGCTGTCCGGCGTCGATCAGCGACCGGATCGTCTCGGCGCCGTGGGTCTTCGAGACCGCGATCAGAATCACCCCGGCGGCCGGGCGGGCCGCGAGCCTGGCGGCGCGCTCGATCGCTTCCCCGACCTCCTGGAGCCGTTGTGCGGGTGATGCGCCAGTCATGGCGGCTGCTATAGGAAGCGCCATGTCCCGCCGCCAGCCTCTGCCGCGCCTCTGGCTGATGACCGACGAGCGGCAGGGCGACGGCCTGTGGGCGGCCCTGGAGCGGTTGCCGAAAGGTTCGGGGGTCGTCTTCCGGCACTACGGGCTTGCGCCGGCGCAGCGGCGGGCGCTGTTCGATCGAGTGCGCCGGGTCGCCCGGCGGCGGCGGCTGCTCCTTCTCGTCGGCGGCAAGGGGCTGCACGGCGACGGAGCGCATGGCGGCCGGCGGGGGGGATTCAGCGCCTCGGCTCATGACCTGCGCGACCTGAAGGCCGCTGAGCGGTCGGGCGCGAAGCTGGTTTTCCTCTCGCCCGCCTTCCCGACCCGATCGCACCCGGGCGCGCGGGTGCATGGCCCCGTACGATTCGGGCTGATCGCGGGCCAGGCGAAGGTGCCGATCATCGCGCTCGGGGGAGTGGACGGGCGAAGTGCGCGGCGGCTGCCGCATATCTATGGCTGGGGAGGGATCGACGCCTGGATATCCTCCCCATCGTGAGATGGGGAGGGGGACCCTGCGAAGCATGGTGGAGGGGTGACTGCCGTGCCGGTGATGGGTTCGCGAGCAATCCGCTGCGATCCGCGCCTTCTACCCCTCCACCACATTTCGTGTGGTCCCCCTCCCCATGCTCCGCATGGGGAGGATATTAGAAGCGGAAGGCGGTCCCGACGTAGACGGCCTGGCTGTCGCGGCGCGGATCCGCGAGCGCTTCGAGCCGGTCGCGCTGGATCTTGTAGCGGACCCCGCCGGTGACATCGAGATTGCGGGCGATCCGGTAGGAGCCGCCGACCCCGACCGTATAGCTCTCATCCTCCGCGATGATCCGCGGAGTCTCCGGATCCGCTTTGGCGACTCCGGCCTCGGCGCGGGCCGTGAACCGGCTGCTCGAATAGCTCACTCCGACCTCGGCAGCCTTGCGCCCGCCGGGGAGAGTGCCGCCCTTGACCGAATCGACGTCGCCGGACAGCGCGAAGCGCTTCCAGCCGACCGAGGCTCCGAGATTGTAGACCGTCGGCGTGATCGCGGTGACCGGCGTCGCCGAAACGTCGGCGGCGCGGCGAACCGCTCCGGCCGGGCTCGCGGCGCGGGCGCGGATGGCGACCCGGATCGACTGGCTGCGGTTGACCGAGGTCGGCGCGGGCGTGAATCGGAAGCTGTTCGCCTGGACCCCACGGCGCGCGAGCTCGGCGGCAAGCCGGGGATCGGCGACGGCGGGTGTGAAAGTGCCGCCGCGGATCGAGGCGGCCGGCCTCGCCTTCTTCGTGGATTGATTGCTTGCGGCGAGGGCAGGCGTGAGCATCAGCGACAGCGCGACGAGCGCCGCGCTTCCTGCTGCACCGAGACCACCGACCTTCACAATCACGTTACGCGACTCCCGTATCGCAGCCGATGTAGTACGTCCGTAACGCTCAAACCAGCGAAGCGGACCGCGCGGGCACGAATCGTTCCGGCATGTTGCATCTTTTCCACAACCCCGCATCGACGTGGCACCGATACGCTCCAACCGGCACTTGGCTCCGCCCCGCCCAGAGACGGCTTGCCGCCTGCGTGGCGCGTTCTATAACGGCGCTCGACCCCAAGTAGTTTCCCAAGGACACAAGCTTCATGCGACGCGCTGATATTCTGGCCCTGACGATCGTCGGCGCCCTTGGCCTCTCCGCCTGCGACTTCGTTCGCGAGGACATCAACAAGTCGCTCGGGCGCGGCAGCGGCGACCGGGTGCGGGAAGCGGATCTGGCCGCGTCGCAGGTGACGACGATCGGGGTCAATTCCTATTTGTGGCGCGCGGCGCTCGAGACCCTGTCCTTCGCGCCCATGGCCCAGGTCGATTCGAACGGCGGGGTGATGGTCACCGATTGGTACAGCAATCCCCGCTCGCCCAACGAGCGGGTCAAGGTAACCGCGACCATCCTCGACCGCGACCTGCGCGCCGACGCACTTCGAATCGCCGCCTCGCGGCAGGTTCTGAACGGCGGCCAGTGGGTCGACGCACCGGTGGCGGCTGCGACCGTCCAGAAGCTCGAGGAGATCATCCTCACCCGCGCGCGCGATCTCCGCCGGAACGCCATCGCAAGCTAAGGAACAAACATGGCGGCGCGTTTCAACCCGCTCGAGGCCGACGCGCGCTGGCAGAAGGTCTGGGAGGAGCAAGGCACCTTCCACGCCTCCGGCGACGGCGCACGGCCTCGCGCCTACGTCCTCGAGATGTTCCCTTATCCCTCGGGTCGCATCCACATCGGCCATGTCCGCAATTATGTGATGGGGGACGTCCTCGCCCGCTACAAAAGGATGAACGGCTTCGACGTGCTTCATCCGATGGGCTGGGACGCGTTCGGGATGCCGGCCGAGAATGCGGCGATGGAGAAGAAGGTCCATCCCGGCGACTGGACCCGATCCAACATCGACACGATGCGCGGACAGCTCAAGCTGCTCGGCTTCGCGATCGACTGGAGCCGCGAGCTCGCCACCTGCGATCCGTCTTATTACGGCCATGAGCAGGCGCTGTTCCTCGATCTCTATGAGGCGGGGCTGGTCTATCGCAAGCAAAGCGAGGTCAATTGGGACCCGGTCGACATGACCGTGCTGGCCAACGAGCAGGTGATCGACGGCCGCGGCTGGCGCTCCGGCGCCCTCGTCGAGCGGCGCAAGCTCAGCCAGTGGTTCCTCAGGATCACCGACTTCGCCGACGAATTGCTGGACGGCCTCGGCGCGCTCGACCAATGGCCGGACAAGGTCCGGCTGATGCAGGAGAATTGGATCGGCAAGAGCCAGGGCATGCGCTTCCAGTTCGATCTCGAAACTCCCCTCCCTGAAAGGGAGGGGGTGGGGGTGGGTCCGCCGCAGGCGGCCGAAACTCCGGAATCCGAAGAAGGCTCGCTTCGCTCGCCACCCACCCCAGACCCCACCCATGCAGGGGGGGGCATAAGCTCCTTCGACGTCTTCACCACCCGGCCCGACACCATCTTCGGTGCGAGCTTCGCGGCGATCTCGCCCGATCATCCGATCGCTCTGGCGCTGGCCGAGGAGAACGCGGCGCTCGCCGCCTTCATCGCCGAATGCAAGCAAGGGGGAACGACCGCCGCCGAGCTCGAGACCGCCGAGAAGAAGGGCTTCGACACCGGCGCGCGGGTGATCCATCCGCTCGACCCCGAGTGGACGCTGCCCGTCTACGTCGCCAATTTCGTGCTGATGGATTACGGCACGGGCGCCATTTTCGGCTGCCCCGCGCACGACCAGCGCGACCTGGATTTCGCCCGCAAATACGGCCTTCCGGTGACCCGGGTCGTCGCTCCCTCGATCGAGGAGGCCGGCGATCCTGTCGGCGACGAGGCCTATACCGGCCCGGGCCGGCTGGTGAACAGCCGCTTCCTCGACGGCCTCACCGCGGAGGACGGCATCCGCGAGGTGATCGCCCGCGCCGAAGCGGAGGGCTGGGGCGAAGGCACCATCGTGTGGCGGCTCCGCGACTGGGGGGTCTCGCGCCAGCGCTACTGGGGGACCCCGATCCCGATCGTCCATTGCGAGGCCTGCGGCCCCGTCGCCGTTCCGCGCGATCAGCTGCCGGTCGTCCTGCCGGAGGATATCGACTTCGAAACCCCGGGGAATCCGCTCGACCGCCATCCGACCTGGAGCAAGGCAGGCTGCCCCGACTGCGGCGCCGCCGCCCGGCGCGAGACCGATACGCTCGACACGTTCGTCGATTCCTCCTGGTACTTCATCCGCTTCGCGAGCCAGCCGGCCGACGCCCCCTTCGACAAAGCGGAAGCGGAGCGCTGGCTCCCGGTCGATCAATATATCGGCGGAGTCGAGCACGCGATTCTCCACCTCCTTTACGCCCGCTTCTGGACCCGCGCGCTTCGGCGCATCGGCAGGCTGGACGTGGAGGAGCCGTTCCGGGGCCTCTTCACCCAGGGCATGGTCACCCACGTCACCTTCCAGGATGCCGAGGGCAAGTGGCTGACCCCCGACGAAGCCGAAAGCCACGCCGGGCCGGTCACCCGCGGCCGGGTCGAGAAGATGTCCAAGTCGAAGCGCAACACCGTCGACCCCGAGCCGATCGTCGACCAATATGGCGCCGACGCGGTTCGCTGGTTCATGCTCTCCGACAGCCCCCCCGAGCGCGACCTGGAATGGAGCGAGGCGGGAATCCAGGGGAGCTGGCGCTTCGTCCAGAGGATCTGGCGCCTCGCCGCCGAGGAAGCGGGACGGGGCTCGTCGACCTGGCTCGGCGACGGGGACGATAAGGCGCTCGAACGCAAGGTCCACCGGACCATCGCCGCGGTCGGAGCGAATATCGAGGCGCTGGCCTTCAACAAGGCCGTCGCCAATCTCTACGAGCTGACCAGCGCGCTTGAGAAGGCGCCCGCCTCCCCGTCGCGAAGCAGGGCGGTGGAGACGCTGGTCCGGCTCGCCGCGCCGATGGTGCCCCACTTGGCCGAGGAGGCCTGGGCGGCCATTGGACAGGAAGGGCTGATCGCCCAGGCCGAATGGCCGGCCGCCGACCCCGCCTTGCTGGTCGAGGAGGAGGTGACGATCGCGGTCCAGGTCAACGGCAAGCTGCGCGACACGCTCACCGCGCCCAAGGGGACCGCAAGGGAGACCTTGGAGGAGATGGCGCTCGCGTCGGAGAAGGTGATCCGGGTCCTCGAGGGCAAGGCGCCCCGCAAGGTGATCGTCGTCCCCGACCGGCTGGTGAACCTCGTCGCATGAAGCGGCTCCTCCCTCTGGCCCTTCTACTCGCGGGTTGCGGCCTGCAGCCGCTCTACAGCGGCGGATCCGCCGGCCCGGTGGCCCGGACCCTGAGCTCGGTGACGGTCGCTCCGATCGAAGGTCGCGCCGGATGGCTCGTCCGGACGGCGCTCGAGGATAGGCTGGGCGCTCCGCAGGCTGGCGCCGCGACCTACCGGCTCGAGGTGCTGCTCGACGACGAGATTGCGGGCTTCGGCATTCGCCGCGACGATACCGTCACCCGCGAGCGCCGGACGCTTCGGGCGCGCTACCGGCTGGTCGACGCGGCCAGGGGCACCGTCCTGCTCGACGCCACGGCGGGGTCCGACGCCGGAATCGACGTGGTCGGATCCGAATATGCGACGGTCGCCGCGGAGCAGACGGCGCTCGAACGGCTGTCGAAGGAGGTCGCCGACCAGATCGTCACCCGGGTCGCGCTTTATGCCAGGCGGAGCGGGAACGCGCCGTGAAAGCGAAGCGCGCCGAGGTCGAGCGGGCGCTGAAGAGCCCTTCGGCTTACCGTTTCTTCCTCCTCTACGGCCCCGACGATTCGGGCTCGCATTCGCTGGTGAAGGTCGCCGCCTCGGGTGCGGGGGCCGAGGCGGAGCGGGTCGAGCTGACCGGCGCCGAGCTCAAGGCGGACCCCGCCCGGCTCGCCGACGAGGCGGCTTCCATCTCGCTGTTCGGAGGCGCCCGCTATATCGTCGTCCAGCCGGCGGGCGACGAATGCCTCGCGGCCGTGGAAGCGCTTCTGCAGGCGCCGGCGGCGGGAAACCCGGTCCTTCTCATCGCCGGCGCGCTGAAGCCGACTTCCAAGCTGCTCAAGCTGGCCCTCGCCGAACCGTCGGCCCTCGCCTTGGCCAGCTATGCGCCGGAAGGGCAGGAGGCCGAGCGGCTGGTGACCGAGATGGCCCGGGCCGAGGGGCTGACTTTGCGCCCGGACGTCGCCCGCCGCCTGGCCGACGCCTGCGCGGGCAACCGGGCCATCCTCGCGCTCGAGCTTCAGAAGCTGGCCCTGTACCTGGACGCCGCCCCCGACCGGCCGAAGCCGCTCGACCATGAAGCGCTGGACGCTGTCGGAGCGGCGGCGGAGGAAGGGGATCTGAGCCGGCTGGTCGACAGCGTCGGCAACGGCAATGCGGCCCTGCTCCAGGCCGAGCTTCTCCGACTCTCGAGCGAGGGGATCGAAGGCATCCCGCTGATCCGTGCGGTGCTTCGCCGGATGAGCCTGCTGTCCCGGCTCCGGGCCCAGGTGGAACGCGGCTCGAGCCCAAGCGCCGTCATGGCGTCGCAAGGTAAGTCATTGTTCTGGAAGGAAAAAGACTCTATCGGCCGACAGCTTTCGCGCTGGCGCTCCGATGCCCTGGCACGCAGCGTCAGCCGCCTGCTGGAGGCGGAGCGGCAGGTCAAGGCCTCGGGCGGGCTCGGCCCGACGGCGGTCGACGAGGAACTCTTCGCCATCTGTCGCCAAGCAGCGCGGCTGCGCTAGCGTCATCCCGGCGAAAGCCGGGACCTCGGGACAAGAAGTCTCGGCGGGTCTCCCCGAGATCCCGGCTTTTCGCCGGGATGACGGCTTGGACGATCAGATCTTTTCGCCGGAAAGCCGCTGGCAGATCATGTCGAGCTGGTCGAGGGTCGAATAAGTGAGCGCGACGGTGCCGCCGTCCGGCTTGTGGGTGATCTTGACCTTGAGGCCGAGCATGTCGCCGAGCTGGCGCTCGAGCGCCTCGATGTCGGCCCCGGCGCCCTTGATCTCGAGCCGGCCCTGGCGCTCGCGGCCGGGCTTGCCGAACCGGGCGAGCTTCTCGGCCTCGCGAACCGAAAGCCCGCGGTCGATCACCTCCCGGGCCAGCGCCTCGGGGTCGGCC
>DASVVM010000030.1:0-3808 GCA_036386555.1 Allosphingosinicella sp. | reverse complement strand
GTCGTGCCAGTGATCATCGCCCAGCTGCTACGCCGTGTGGTTATTGGAAGCGGCGGGCAGCCCGCCCTGGACGCTCTTCTCAAGCGACTGGGCCCGGTCTCCCTCGTCGCGCTCCTCGCCACCCTCGTCCTGCTTTTCGCGCTTCAGGGCGAGGCGATCCTGGACCAGCCTTTGGTCATCGCCCTGCTGGCGGTCCCGATCCTCATCCAGGTCTACTTCAACGCCGGTCTCGCCTACTGGCTCAGCCGCAAATTCGGCGTCGCCTGGTGCGTGGCTGCTCCGGCTGCGCTCATCGGCGCGTCCAACTTCTTCGAGCTGGCAGTCGCGGCCGCCATCAGCCTCTTCGGCATCGGCTCCGGTGCCGCGCTTGCGACGGTAGTCGGCGTGCTCGTCGAAGTGCCCGTCATGCTTTCCGTCGTCGCGCTCGTGAAGCGCTCTCGCCGTTGGTACGAGGCCGCCGCATAGCCTCAGCCGCGTGTTGGGTTCAGGTCGCTGTTCAACAGCGCTACAGCCGGACCGTGAAAATTTGCCGACTACGACAGGCAGCGGGGGAACAGAAACAGGCGCTCGGCCACCGTCACCGCGTAGGACTTCGTTCCGGCTCCGATTCGGGGCGGCTGGCCGCGAGGCTATTGTCAACTGGATCGGTTGACTATTCTTCTGCCGTTGTCGCGCAGACCGGCAAGACTCGCTGTCAGGTCGGTCTCAACAAGCGCGGTGAGCTCCGACCGGACCCCCGGAGGGCTCCTTCAAAAGGCTGCGTATAGGCAGCCGAAGGAGACGCAGGTGGATACCAGATGCCTACACCAAAGCGGTCATTCTGCCTCTCTCCACGCTGCCGGCGACGAGCCTTGCCGCGTGCTGCTGCTGCCCGGCCTCGACAATTCGGGTCCGGGGCATTGGCAGAGCCAGTGGGAGCGATTGCCAGGCTTCAGCCGGGTCGACCTCGGCGACTGGGCGGCGCCCCGCCTTCACGAATGGGTTCCGCGCCTGGACCGCGCCGTGCGGGAGTGCCCCGCCCCGCTCGTTTTCGCGGCCCACAGCCTCGGCTGCCTGGCGGTTGCCTGGTGGGCCGCGCTCTCCTGGGTTCCGGCATTCACGGAGAAGGTACGCGGAGCCCTGCTCGTCGCACCGCCCGACGTCGACTCGCTGGAGGTCGATCGGCGCCTGCGAGATTTTCGGCCGATGCCGCAGGGGCGGCTCCCCTTTCCAAGCATCGTCATCGCGAGCCGCACCGACCCTTATGCGACGTTCAGCCGCTCAGCGGCCATGGCGCGCGCGTGGGGCAGCGAGCTGGCCGATTGCGGCCCCAATGGGCATATCAACGCCGCCTCCTCGCTCGGCGACTGGTTCGCCGGCCTGCGGATGCTGTCGAGGTTGAGCGGCCATGATCGAGCTCAACTGGCCGAGGATTTATGGCCGAGAGCGGTCGGCGATTTTATTCCCTTCATCATCGCCGGGCCCGGCGCCCAGGATGAAAATTCCCGTCATCTCGTAGTCGAGGGAGAGAAATGACCTTTCGGCTGCGATGACGCCCGCTCCCTGTTGCAGCGCATCCATTCTCCCACCTACCGGGTTGTCGGCCGACAAGGACGGATCATGAGCACGACCCCGCAAGCGCTGCCGGCAGAGTTCGACCAAGACGAGGCGCGACCGCCGGAGCTGAGCTACACGGCCCTGTTCCTCCGCTTCCTTCGTTTCGGCGCGCTAGCCTTCGGCGGGCCGGTCGCCCAGATCGCGATGATTCGCCGCGAGCTGGTCGACGAGGAAAAGTGGATCGGCAGCGCCAGCTTCAACAGGCTCCTCGCGGTGATGCAGGTGCTGCCGGGGCCGGAGGCGCACGAGCTTTGCGTTCATCTCGGCATCCGCGCGAAGGGTCGGCTCGGCGGCCTCCTCGCCGGTCTCGGCTTCATGCTGCCGGGCTTCATCCTCATGCTGGCACTCGCCTGGGCCTACACGCGCCTCCCCATCGAAGGCACGTTCCTCGGTGCGATGTTCCTGGGCGTGCAGGCCGCCGTACTCGCCGTGATCTTGCGCGCGGTTCACAGGATCGGCGAACATATCCTTCTCGATCCATGGCTTTGGGGCGTCGCCGTAACTGCGGCCGCGGCCTCGTTTCTCGGCGTCAGCTTCTGGATCGTGCTCCCGGCTGCGGGGTTGAGCTACTCCCTCGTCTCGACCCGCCGCTATGCGCTCGCTGCGGTCGTGCTGGCCGCGGCGATCGTGCTGGCAGTGCTGACGCTAGAGGAAAACTCGGCGGTCGGGGTTATCGGCGCGTCCGGGAAGGCGGCCCCGGGCCCAATCGCCTTGTTCTGGACCGGTCTCAAAGGCGGCCTCCTCACCTTTGGCGGTGCCTATACCGCCATCCCGTTCGTCCGCAGCGACACCGTGGGACGCGGCTGGATGACCGACGCTCAGTTCCTCGACGGCCTTGCCCTCTCCGGCGTTCTCCCGGCGCCCCTCGTCATTTTCGCGACGTTCGTCGGCTGGATCAGCGGGGGCCCGGCCGGAGCCCTCGCGATCACCGCGGGGATGTTCCTGCCGGCCTTCGCCTTTTCGCTCGTCTTCTACGAGCGGCTGGAAGCCGTCGCCGAGCACAAGAGGCTGCAACTGTTCCTCGCCGGAGTGGCCGCGGGCGTGGTCGGGCTGATCGCCGTCACTCTGTTCGAGCTAGCTCGCACCGCGGCCGCGCGGACGCCCAATCTGATCCTGAGCGCAGTGATCGCCACGGTTGCGCTCGCGATCCTGTACCGGTGGAAGAGCAAGCTCGCGACCCCGCTGGTGCTCGCCATTGGGGCCGCCGCCGGGGTGGCTACTCTGAGCTAGCCTCCTCTCTGCCCGCTGGCGCTCGACCTAGGACGGACCATCTTCTGCCCCGCGGCTCGGGCGCTGGCTCAAAGCCGCAACCCCACCTTAGGTCCGAGCCAGGTCATGACCAGGTAGAGAAGCACGGTCAGGGCGCAGCCGGCTACGAGCGCTACCCAGAAACTGAAACCCTGACGCAGTATGATCGGGATCAGCAGGAACATCGGCAGCGAAGGCAGCACAAACCAGAAGGTTGCCTCCGCATGTGCAGCCATCCTCACCGGGTCGTTCGTATCCCGCCATAGCCAGATCATACCCAGGAGCGAGACGAGCGGGAGCGACGCCACCAAGGCGCCGAAACCCGGGCTCCGCTTTGCTATCTCCGAGACGACGGCGATTATGGCCCCGGAGAGGAGGGCCTTCACCAGCAGATAATACATTTCAACCGACCTCCGTGGGCACGGGTACCGCCTTAGCGATTGCGCTACCTTGTCGGCTTCATCAACAGTCCCGCGACCAGCGACAGGATTGCCGTTTGGCTGGTCCCGCGCTAGGACCGGCCACCGTGCTACCCGCTCTTCGACTCATCCGGAACTTGCTCGCTTTCGCCGTGGTCGCGTTCAGCATGACCGCGCCGGCGACCGCCTGGGATGCCCATGAGATCAGTCACATCAGCAATCCCGTCGCCATCGACGAGCATCACCATCACGACGATGATGGAGTGCAGGGATCCCACGGGCACGGCGACGAGGCACCGGCTCAGGACGAGGACGATGGCGGGCACGACCACATGCCGAGCCTTTCCGCGGCGCTGAGCGCGATCGTAGACGGCGGGCCCGTAGCCGTATTCCCCGATCTGATTGGCCTCACACCTATGTCCTTCGCTGTGAAGGTACCGGTCGACCTGATCGAACCTCCCCCCGCCCGACCACCGCGCTCCCTCTGAACCGATCCAGGTCGGCTGCCCTATGGCGGCCGGCGCCTGTCGTTCAGCCGGAGCAAT
>DASVVM010000029.1:0-9673 GCA_036386555.1 Allosphingosinicella sp. | reverse complement strand
GTGACCACCGCGGTGGCCTCGGGCGACCTCTCCAAGAAGATCACCGTCGAGGTGAAGGGCGAAATCCTCGAGCTGAAGAACACGATCAACGTCATGGTCGACCAGCTCAACAGCTTCGCCTCCGAGGTGACGCGTGTGGCCCGCGAGGTCGGAACCGAAGGAAAGCTGGGCGGCCAGGCGCGGGTGGAAGGCGTCGCCGGCACCTGGAAGGACCTGACCGACAACGTGAACCTGATGGCCGAGAATCTGACCGGCCAGGTCCGAAACATCGCCGAGGTGACGACCGCGGTGGCGTCGGGCGATCTTTCCAAGAAGATCACGGTCGACGTGAAGGGTGAGATCCTGGAGCTCAAGAACACGATCAACGTCATGGTCGACCAGCTCAACGCCTTCGCCTCCGAGGTGACCCGAGTGGCGAGGGAGGTCGGCACCGAGGGCAAGCTCGGCGGCCAGGCGCAGGTGCCTGGCGTCGGCGGCACCTGGAAGGATCTGACCGACAACGTCAACCTGATGGCCGATAACCTCACCGGCCAGGTCCGCAACATCGCCGAGGTGACCACGGCCGTGGCTTCGGGCGACTTGTCGAAGAAGATCACGGTGGACGTGAAAGGCGAGATCCTCGAGCTCAAGAACACGATCAACACCATGGTCGATCAGCTCAACGGCTTCGCCTCCGAGGTGACCCGAGTGGCCCGCGAGGTCGGAACCGAGGGCAAATTGGGCGGCCAGGCGCAGGTCCCCGGGGTCGCCGGCACCTGGGCCGATCTCACCGACAACGTGAACCTGATGGCCGCCAACCTGACCGGCCAGGTCCGCAACATCGCCGAGGTGACCACCGCCGTGGCGCGGGGCGACCTGTCGAAGAAGATCACCGTCGACGTGAAGGGCGAAATCCTCGAGCTGAAGAACACGATCAACGTCATGGTCGACCAGCTCAATTCCTTCGCTTCGGAGGTCACCCGCGTGGCGCGCGAGGTGGGCTCGGAAGGGAAGCTCGGCGGCCAGGCTCGGGTGGAAGGCGTCGCCGGAACCTGGGCCGACCTGACCGACAACGTGAACGCCATGGCCGGCAACCTCACCGGCCAGGTCCGCAACATCGCCGAGGTGACGACCGCGGTGGCCTCGGGCGACCTTTCCAAGAAGATCACCGTCGAGGTGAAGGGCGAGATCCTAGAGCTCAAGAACACCATCAACACCATGGTGGACCAGCTCAACAGCTTCGCCTCCGAGGTCAGCCGGGTGGCGCGCGAGGTGGGCTCCGAGGGCAAGCTCGGCGGCCAGGCCAAGGTGGAGGGCGTCGGCGGCACCTGGAAGGATCTCACGAACAACGTGAACGAGCTGGCCGCCAACCTCACCGGCCAGGTCCGCAACATCGCCGAGGTGACCACCGCCGTGGCGCTCGGCGACCTTTCCAAGAAGATCACCGTCGACGTGCGCGGCGAGATCCTCGAGCTGAAGAACACGATCAACGTCATGGTCGACCAGCTCAACGGCTTCGCCTCCGAGGTGACTCGCGTGGCGAGGGAGGTCGGAACCGAAGGCAAGCTCGGCGGCCAGGCGCAGGTGCCGGGTGTCGCGGGCACCTGGAAGGATCTGACCGACAACGTGAATTTGATGGCCGAGAACCTGACCGGCCAGGTCCGCAACATCGCCGACGTGACCACCGCCGTCGCGAGGGGCGACCTTTCCAAGAAGATCACCGTCGACGTGAAGGGCGAGATCCTCGCGCTGAAGGACACGATCAACGTCATGGTCGACCAGCTCAACGGCTTCGCCTCGGAGGTGACCCGAGTCGCCCGCGAGGTCGGAACCGAGGGCAAGCTCGGCGGCCAGGCGCAGGTGCCGGGCGTCGGCGGAACCTGGAAGGATCTCACGGACAACGTGAACCTGATGGCCACCAACCTCACGAACCAGGTGCGCGGCATCGCCGACGTCGTGACGGCCGTCGCCCAGGGCAACCTCAAGCGGAAGCTGACCGTGGACGCCAAGGGCGAGATCGCGGCCCTGGCCGAGACGATCAACTTCATGATCGAGACCCTCGCCACCTTCGCCGACCAGGTCACCAACATGGCCCGCGAGGTCGGAATCGAAGGCAAGCTGGGCGGCCAGGCGCGAGTGCCGGGAGCCGCCGGCCTGTGGCGCGATCTCACCGACAACGTCAATCAGCTCGCGGCGAACCTAACCAACCAGGTTCGCTCGATCGCCGATGTGGCCACCGCCGTGACCAAGGGCGACCTTACCCGCTCGATCGCCGTGGAAGCGTCGGGCGAGATGGCCGCGCTCAAGGACAATATCAACGAGATGATCCGCAACCTCAAGGAGCAGACCTTGAAGAATGCGGAGCAGGACTGGCTCAAGACCAACCTCGCCCGCTTCTCGCGGATGCTGCAGGGCGAGCGCGACCTCGCCACCGTCTCGAACCTGATCATGTCCGAGCTCGCGCCTCTGGTGAACGCCCAGTACGGCGTGTTCTACGTCACCAAGCGCGAGGAGGAGGACACCAAGCTCGAGCTGGTCGCGAGCTACGGCGCCGAGAGCCACGACCGGCTGAAGCGAGAGTTCAACCTGCGCGAGGGCCTGGTCGGGCAGGCCGCCGCCGACAAGCGCCCCATCCTGCTCGAAAACGTGCCCGGCGATTTCATCCGGATCGGCTCGGGCCTCGGCCATGCCACACCGGCCAACATCAACATCCTGCCGGCTTTGTTCGAGGACGATGTGAAGGCGGTGATCGAGCTCGCCTCGTTCAGCGAGTTCAACGAGACCCACCAGAGCTTCCTCGACCAATTGATGGAATCGGTCGGGATCGTTCTCAACACGATCGCCGCGACCATGCGCACCGAGGGTCTTCTCAAGCAGTCCCAGCTCCTCACCCAGGAGCTTCAGGCCCGCCAGACCGAGCTCACCACCAAGCAGGAGGAGCTCCACAACACCAACGAGGAGCTTCAGGAGAAAGCCCAGCTCCTCGAGAACGAGAAGAAGCAGGTCGAGGCGAAGAACCTCGAGATCGAAATGGCCCGCCGCGCCGTCGAGGAGAAAGCCGAGCAGCTCGCCTTGACCTCCAAGTACAAGTCCGAATTCCTCGCCAACATGAGCCACGAGCTTCGCACGCCGCTCAACTCGCTCCTGATCCTCTCGAAGCTGCTCGCCGACAATCCGCAAGGCAATCTGAACGAGAAGCAGACCGAGTTCGCCCGGACCATCAACTCCGCCGGATCGGACCTGCTCAGCCTGATCAACGACATCCTCGATCTGTCCAAGATCGAATCGGGCACGGTCTCGATCGAGCTCGGCGACATGCGGATGCGCAACCTTCGCCAGCATATGGAACGGACCTTCCGCCAGCTCGCCGCCGACAAGGGACTGGAGTTCGACGTCGAGTTCGACGAGAATCTCCCGGCGTCGATCCGAACCGACGAGAAGAGGCTCCAGCAGGTCGTCCTCAACCTCCTCTCCAACGCCTTCAAGTTCACCGCCCAGGGCGGAGTCACGCTGTCGGTGCGGAGCGCCGACAGCGGCTGGAGCACCAATCATCCGGTGCTCCGCGGAGTCGACCGCGCCATCGCGATCGCGGTCACCGACACCGGCATCGGCATCCCCGAGGACAAGCAGAAGCTCATCTTCGAGGCCTTCCAGCAGGCCGACGGAACCACGAGCCGCAAATATGGCGGCACCGGCCTCGGCCTCTCGATCAGCCGCGAGATCGCTCGACTTCTGGGCGGCGAGCTTCAGGTCAAGTCGAAGCCCGGCGAGGGCTCCACCTTCACCCTCTTCGTCCCGCTCGAGGCCGCCGCGGTCGCGGCGCCCGAGGGCGCGGCCACCACCACCGCCCGTTACGAGAATAGCGGCGCCTCCGTGCCAACCGCCCTTCCGACGACCCTCGAGGTTACGGACGACCGCGACAATCTGAGCGGCGACCCCTTCGTCCTGATCGTCGAGGACGACGTCACCTTCGCCTCGATCCTGCTCGACCTCGCCCGCGAGGCCGGCCTCAAGGGCGTGATCTCGCCCGCGGGCTCCGGCACCCTGGCGATGGCGCGCAAGCTCAGGCCGGATGCGATCACCCTCGATCTCGGTCTGGACGACATCAACGGCTTCGTCCTTCTCGACCTCCTCAAGCATGACGGCGAGACCGGCGGGATCCCGATCCACGTCATCTCGGGCGCCGACGAAGTCTCGTCGGTGACCCAGATGGGCGCGTTCGGAGTGACCGCCAAGCCGGCCGACCATGACGAGCTGGCCGAGGTGTTCAGTCGGATCCGGGCCGAGGCGAAGACCCGCCGGCGCCCCCGCCCCCGCACCCGGAGCGACGACTTGCCGGTGGCCAAGCCGCGCACGGTTCCGGAGCTCGCCGGAACCAAGATCCTCATCGTCGACGACGACATCCGCAACATCTACTCGCTGACCAGCGTGCTCGAGAGCTACGAAGTCGAGGTGCTCCACGCCGAGCGCGGCCGCGACGGCATCGACATCCTCGAGCAGACGCCCGGCATCGATGCCGCCCTGATCGACATCATGATGCCCGAGATGGACGGCTACGAGACCATGCAGAAAATTCGGGAGAAGCCGGCGCTGGCCGGCCTTCCGCTGATCGCCGTCACCGCCAAGGCGATGAAGGGAGACCGCCAGAAGTGCCTCGACGCCGGGGCATCCGATTACATCGCCAAACCGGTCGACATCGAGCTGCTGTTGGCCCTCCTCAGGGTCTGGATCGGCAAGGCCCGCAACCGGGCCGCCGGATCCAAGGCCCAATCGCAGCCGATACGGACGGCCGCGGAGTGATCCGATGAATGTTCCAGGCCAGGTGGGTCCGGCCGATCCGGCGGCCGTTTCGCTGGACGAGGCGGATTCGACGCCCGCGCCGCGGGCGCGGGTGCTGGTCGTGGACGACGACGACCATAATCTGCTCGCCATCCGGACCGTCCTCGAGGACCTTGCCGAAGTGGAGGTCGCCTCGTCCGGCGACGAAGCCCTGCGCCATCTCCTCAAGGGCGACTTCGCAGTGATCCTGCTCGACGTCTACATGCCCGGGATGGATGGCTACGAGACCGCCCAGATCATCCGCGGCCGCGACCAGACCAAGCGCATCCCGATCGTCTTCCTCTCCGCCGTGAACAAGGAGAAGGAGCATCTCATCCGCGGCTATTCGATGGGCGCGGTCGATTACGTCTTCAAGCCGGTCGAGCCGGTCGTCCTTCGCTCCAAGGTCGCGGTGTTCGTCGACCTCTTCCTGATGACCCAGGAGATCCAGCGCAAGGCGGCCCAGGAGCAGAAGCTGCTCGACGCCAATCTTCGCGCCAATGCCGAGCGGCTGAAGGTCGAGCAGGAGCTCCGCCTCGCCGAGCAGCGCCAGGCGGCGATCATCGCCTCGCTTCCGATCGTGCTCTACATCGAGGCGGACGGCCCTTCGCCCCGGGTCCCGCAATTCGTCGGAGGCAATTTCACCGCCGTCACCGGCTTCGCCTTCGACGCGGTGGAGGCTCAGCCCACATTGTGGGCCGACCGGCTTCACCCGGACGACCGCGAGCGCGCCGTAGGCGCGATCCGCGACCGCCAGCGCACCGGCGCGATGAACATCGAATATCGCTGGCAGTGCGCCGACGGCCAGTACAAGCATTTCCTCGATCAGGCGGTCCTGCTCCGCGCCGAGGACGGCGATGCCGCGCAATATGCCGGAACCCTGCTCGACGTCACCGACCGCAAGGATCTCGAAAAGCAGCTGCTCGAAGCGCGGAAGATGGACGCGATCGGCAAGCTGACCGGCGGAATCGCCCACGATTTCAACAATCTCCTCGCCGCGGTGCTGGGCGGCCTCGGCCTGATCGAGCGGCGCCTCCCTCTCGACGAGGAGCACAGGAAGATCATCGGCATGACCCGGCGCGCGGCGGAGCAGGGCTCGGAGCTGGTCAAGAGGCTCCTCGCCTTCGCCCGCCGCCAGACCCTCCAGCCCGACTCGGTCGACATCCGCCGCCTCTCGGCGACGGTGACGGACCTGCTCGCCCACACCCTGGGCGGTCTGGTGCAGCTGGAATGGCGCTCCGAAGCCGAGGTGTGGCGGGCGTTCGCCGACAGCACCCAGCTCGAGCTGGCGCTGATGAACCTCATCATCAACGCCCGCGACGCCATGCCCAAGGGCGGAACCATCGTCGTGGCCGGCCGCAACGCCGAAGCGGCCGCCGGCAATCCGCTCGGCCTGCCGCCCGGCGAATATGTCGTCCTCGCCGTCTCCGACGACGGCAGCGGGATCCCGGCCGAAATCCTAGAGCAGGTCACCGAGCCCTTCTTCACCACCAAGGCGGTCGGCAAGGGGACCGGGCTCGGCCTGTCCATGGTCTACGGATTCGCCCACCAGTCGGGCGGAGCGATCGCGATCGACAGCCAGGTGGGCGAAGGAACGACGGTCGAGATCTGGCTGCCGCGGGCGCCGACACCCGATTCGGCGGAGGAGGAGCCGGCGGCGGCCGCGCCCGAGACCGAGTCTGGGGGCCGCGCGCTGCGGATCCTGCTCGTCGACGATCATGACGCGGTGCGCGAGACCACGGCGGGAATGCTGTGCGACATGGGACATGAGGTGGAATGCGCAAGCGACGGCCCCAGCCTGCTGCGCAAGCTGAGCGCTGCCCCGGCCGATTACGACCTCATCATCACCGATTACGCCATGCCGCTCCTCTCCGGCGCCGAGGTCCTCAAACAGGCCCGCGAGATCCGCCCCGGAATGCCCGGGATCATCATTTCCGGCTATGCCGACAGCCGCTCGATCGCTGCCCAGGGAAGCGAGTCGGTGGTTCTCACCAAACCCTTCACGCTCGACCAGATGAAGTCGGCGATCGGCGCAATCGGCACGGCCCGCGAACCCGTCACAGCCACCTAGGCCGCCCAGGGTGCAGGATGTTGGAACGGCCGCCGGCCGGTCGAGTTCTTCCTCCTATTGCAGTGGGCGACATTCCGATGCGCGTTCGGCACAAGCCGGTCAGCCGGCAAGTGATGATGATCACCGGGGGGACCAGCGGCAACTCGCCGGCGGCCTCTTCGAATGCCTTGAGGTGACCGTTCCCCCTAGCCGTTCAGGCTCGATCAGAAAGGCGGCAATCGGCGCCATCGGCTGGTCGGCCGGTGAGCCCGGGGCACCGCAGGACAGTCATCAGCCCCCCGGCGGGAGAGGCGCGGGCGGCCCGTCACGTTCCAGCGGGCGGGCGGGATTTCCGACCATCACGGCGCCCGGGGGGACGTCCTTCGTGACCACCGCGCCCATACCGATAATGGCGCCCTCACCGATTGTGAGAGGCCGCTCCGCCGAACCCTGCCTGATCAGAGCGCCTGCCCCGACTTGAACGAAGTCCTGAAGTCGCACGTTTCCACTGATGACCGCGGTCGGGCCGATAGAGACGAAATTTCCGATTCGGCAATCATGCCCAACGAGGCTACCCCAATTCAACATGAAGAAATCGCCGATTGTTGTTCGCTCATCGGCAGCCATCGCAGATCTTCCGCAAATGACCGCTCCGATTCCGATCTGTACTTCGGGGTAGATATACGCGCTATCTGCAATCACGCTTAGAAACCTGCCGCCTCGGCCTGCTATGCGCGCGCGCGAGCGCCCGTCACCGGCGGCCGTCACCACGAGGTCATCCTCACGGATCGCACCGGGGGAGATTATTGGCAGCCCGTTGATCATTTGCCCTTCCGCGGAGCGATCGTCCGCAAAAGCAAGCTCTGCGTTGATTCCCAACCGCGCATTCGTTTCTCGAACGTGAGGAAGGATCTCCCGGCCGAAACCACCGGCCCCGTAGATGACAATACGCGGCATCGAATTCCTTTCTGCCGATGCTTTTGTCCGCCCGGAAGAACGTGCGCAACCGGCTCGTGGACAGGGCGCGAGGGACAGAACCGCCCAGGCGCAGGCCCGGACTTGCTGAAACCGAAGCGCTCCATAACGGCCAACCGCTTCGGCCGACCGGAACCGGACGGCGAACAGGCGGCCGCTGCCCCATAATATCCGATTTGCCTGAAAAGCCGGGAGCCGGGAAAATGGCGGAGAGGGAGGGATTCGAACCCTCGGAACGCTTACGCGCTCAACGGTTTTCGAGACCGCCCCGATCGACCACTCCGGCACCTCTCCGCATTGGGGGATTCGCCCCTGCTCGAAGCGGGGGCCGGTCGACAGGCGGGGCGCTTAGCCCAAGCGATCCGGCTTGCCAAGGTGTCGGGCCCCCGCGCCTCGCTTGCCTGCACCGTTCAAGGCCCTACATAGGGTCGATGATGGAACGGTCGGACAAATTCTTCACCGGCAATCCGGCGGCGGCGCCGCTGGCGCCTCCGGTGGCCCATGCCCGCTTCGCCATAGGCGAGGTGGTCCGGCACCGCCTGTTCGACTTCCGCGGGGTCATCTTCGACGTCGACCCCGTCTTCGCCAATTCCGAGGAATGGTACGAGGCGATCCCGGAGGATATCCGTCCGCCCAAGGACCAGCCCTTCTACCATCTGCTCGCCGAGAACGAGGAATCGTCCTACACCGCCTATGTCAGCCAGCAGAATTTGCTCGCAGACGACAGCGACGAGCCGGTCGACCATCCCGCCATCTCCGGCCTGTTCGACACTGTGGCGAAGGGGCGGTACCGGCTGAAGAGCCAGCATCGGCATTAACCCGTCGGTTGACACTGACGGGCCGCTTCGGTAGCAGCCCGGTTCCCGCGCGGGGGTTCGGCCGCGGCCGACGATACGCGCGGACAGCTTTAGAGTGATGGAAAAAGCCATGTTCGCAGTCGTGCGCACGGGCGGCAAGCAGTATCGCGTCGCCGCTGGAGACAAGATCGTCGTCGAGAAGCTCGCCGGAGAGGCGGGCGACACCATAAAGCTGGACGACGTCCTGCTCGCCGGCGAGGGCGCCGACCTGCGCTCGACCGACGGGCTCACCGTCTCCGCCGAGATCATCGCCCAGGCCAAGGCCGACAAGGTGATCATCTTCAAGAAGCGCCGCCGGCACAATTACCGCCGCAAGAAGGGCCACCGCCAGCAGCACACGATCCTGAGGATCACCGCGATCGGCGACGAGAAGGCCGAGAAGCCGAAGAAGGCCAAGGCCGAAAAGCCCGCCGACGAAGCTCCGGCCGCTGCCGCGGCCGCTCCGGCCGAGTCACCCGCCGCCGAGGCTCCGAAGAAGGCGAAGGCGAAGAAGTCGGACGCCCCGGACGCTCCTGCGGCCACCGAGGCGCAGCCCCAGGCTCCGCTCAAGGTCGAGGGTGCCGAGAGCGAGCAGGTCGACGCTCCGGCCCCGGCCAAGAAAAAGGCTTCCCCAAAGAAGCCCGCCGCTGATAAAGACGCGTAAACACTCGAGAGATATAGAGCTTAGTCATGGCACATAAGAAAGCAGGCGGATCCTCACGCAACGGTCGCGACAGCGCGGGCCGGCGCCTGGGCGTCAAGAAGTTCGGCGGCGAGACCGTGCTCGCCGGCAACATCATCGTGCGTCAGCGCGGCACCCGCTGGTACCCCGGCACCAACGTCGGAATCGGCAAGGATCACACGCTCTTTGCGCTTACCGACGGCCGGGTCTCGTTTCGCGACGGGAAACTCGGCCGCAAGTTCGTCTGCGTCGACATGCCGCAAGCGACCGAAGCAGCGAAATAGGGACGCGCCGAGGAAGGGCCGTCCCCAGGAGGGGCGGCTCCAGGTCTCA
>DASVVM010000028.1:0-27678 GCA_036386555.1 Allosphingosinicella sp. | reverse complement strand
TATCGGGGCGGGTCGACCTGACGCCCCCGAAATTGAAGTCGGTCTCGTCAAAGGCTCCGCAGGCGGCTCGTCCCGCGATCCCGCACGACGGGCCGATCCTGCGCGGGCATCTTCGCCATCCGGTCGTATAGGATGGTGGCGACGGAGGTGGCGAGGTTCAGGCATTCGAAGCTCGGGATCACGACGAAGCGGTGGCAGCGCTTGAGCACGGGGCCGGACAGCGAGCCGTCCTCCGGCCCGAAGACGTAGAGGGGCCCGGCTTCGGCCGCATGTTCGCCCGGCGATCCGCAGGGATGAACGAAGTCGACGAGATCCTCCGAGCCCGGCCTCAGCTCGACGGCGACCGGGCAGGCGCGGGGCAAGGCTTCGCAGAGCCGCGCCAGGGGGTCGGGATGGTTGATGAGGGCGACGTCCTGGTACCGGCGCATCCGCTCCTCGCGGGGCAGGCGAGACCCGATCGCCTGGCGGATACGGTCGCCGCTGTACCAGACCTGGGGGATTCCATAGGCGCTGGCGAGCCGGACGACCTGGCCGACATTGTGCGGATATTTGGGGGCGTAAAGGACGATGGCCGGCGCGGCGGGCACGATTCCTCCGACGCCCGTCCTGTGGCCGCTCCGCCAGATTTCGAGCTCTTCATGCGGGTCGGCCATGGCCCGGACTATCGCGTCTCCGGCTGCCGGGCCGCAAGCAGGAACTCGACATTGCCCTCGGGCCCTTTGATCGGGCTCTCCGCCACGCCCTCGACGGTCCAGCCGCGCGAGCTCAGCCATTCAGCGGCCGCCCGGCACACCCGCTCGTGCACGGCCGGGTCCCGGACCACGCCGCCCTTGCCGATCTCGCCGCGCTCCGCCTCGAACTGCGGCTTGACCAGCGCGATCAGCCCGGCGCCCGGCTTCGCGAAATCCAGCGCCTTGTCGAGCACCTTGGCGAGCGAGATGAAGCTCGCGTCGCAGACGATCACATCCACCGGCTCGGTGACCACTTCCCCGGTGAGGTAGCGCGCATTGGTCTTCTCATGGACGACGACCCGGGGATCCTGCCGAAGCTTCCAGGCCAGTTGATTGGTGCCGACGTCGACGGCGAACACCTTCGCTGCGCCCTTGTGCAGGAGCACGTCGGTGAAGCCCCCGGTCGACGACCCGACGTCGAGCGCCACCGATCCCGCCACGTCCCACCCGAAATGCTCGAGCGCATGCGCCAGCTTGATCCCGCCGCGCGACACCCAGGGATGCTCCCTGCCGCGGACCTCGAGAGGAGCGTCGTCGGAAAGCGCCTGCCCGGCTTTCTCGATCTTCCGCTCGCCGCTGAACACCAGCCCGGCGAGGATCAAAGCCTGGGCCTTGGCCCGGCTCTCCGCCAGGCCCCGGTCGACGAGCATTTGATCGGTACGGGCTTTCTTCACGTCGGCCGCGTTGCGCTTTGATTCACCCGAAGGGTCGACGATGCGATGTCCGAATGATTGTTCACGACCCGTTTCAGTCCTTCGCGAAAGGTTGCTACGCCGAAGTTCATAAGCAGTCCGAGCGGCTGCCGGGTCAACCGCAGGTAGGTGAGGAGTTGCTTCCCATGGACCGGCGCGAATCGCTCTACCGACTTCACTTCGATGATGAGAGCGCCTCCGACGAGAAGATCGGCTCGGAACCCCTCGCGCAGGAGCATGCCTTCATATTCGATGTCGATAAGCTTTTGCCGCTGCACGGCCACTCCCCGCCGAAGCAGACTGGCTTCGAGCACCGCTTCATAGACCGACTCAAGTAGGCCGGGCCCTAGATTTCGGTGAACTTGAAGGCCGCAGTCGATCGCCAGCCTCGCACATTCTTCAACGTCTGCCACAGGCCCTCCCTCCGCGTTGTCGACGACACGAGGCTGCGGCAGTGGGGACCAGCGCGACCTCTTCGCGTTCTTCGCGTATCTTCGCGTGAATCCAAAAAGCAGATGGGCTCACGCGAAGGGACGCGAAGAACGCGAAGAGGTGGATCCCTGGTTGCCTGCACCTCGCTCCGACCAGCACCAGGTCGCCTCCCGTTTTCGATACTGGGCCTGCGGCCCAAGCAGCGGTTGCAGAAAATGCACCTGTAATGTCTACCTTTGCAGTTGAGAATAATTGTCGGAGTCGCCAGATGCATTGCGGGAGCGAAATGGCTCCCGCTTAAAAGGAAGTTGAAATGCGTATCGTGGAAACCGGAATGGCGGGCGTCATCGCCCTTGCCAGCCAGTTCCTGATCGTCGCCGCCGTCTTCATCTGAAGACGCGCCGATCGGGAACTATGCCAGCCGCCGGAATTCCGGCGGCTTTTGCATGTCCTAAAGGCGAGTACGAACCGGCTTGTCGAAATCCAGGCTCGCCGGGAGCGTGATCAGGCGCTTTTGGACTCGCGCGGCGAGACGCGCGGGGAGCTTCGCGCGCAGCTGTTCGAACCTGTCCTCCACTCGAAAGCGGACCGTGTCGCCGTTCCGGTCGAAGACGAGATGCCCGATATATACCGCCTCGCCGGGCCGGACCTCCACTTCGCCCACGCCGTCCTGGCCTCCGTAGAGCGCGCCGATGACCGAAAAAGATGAGATGGTGGAATTGAAGAACCAGCCGCCGATCATGTAGCGCCCGGCCGGGACTCCGCCCGCCTTGCCGTCCCCGCGCAGGTGGAAGCCCGAGAAATGCGCCCTGTCGAGATTCCGGCCGATCCTGACGAAATTGACACGGCCCTTGTTGGTAGTGCCGAGTACCAGCGCATCGGTCGCCGCGATCCCCGGACCTGCTCCCGGCCGATCCGCGCTTCTTCCGAAGGCCGGGCCGAGCGCCGGGGACAGGACGCAAAGAGCGAGCGCCGCCAAGCCAAGAATCCAGTCGGGGAGCGCCCGGAGCGCCCTCGAGGTCACGCCCTGGCGCCCTCGATCACGCCCGTGCTGTTGTGCCGAAGCGCTTTCAGGACGGCGTTCACTATTCCCTCCGCGTCCAGCCCGGCCTCCGCGATCTGCTTCTCGGGCTTGTCCTGGTCCTGGAAGCGGTCGGGGAGGCGCAGGGTGCGCAGCTTGAGGCCGCCGTCGATCAGGCCGGCGTCGCTGGCCATGGTGAGGACGTGGGCGCCGAAGCCGCCGATCGCGGCCTCCTCGACCGTCACCGCCACTTCATGGCTGGTCAGCAGCCGGCGGATCAGGGCCTCGTCGAGCGGCTTGGCGAAGCGCAGGTCGGCGACCGTGGTCGACAGGCCCCGGCCTTCGAGCGCGTCGGCGGCCTTCAATGCCTCCTGGAGCCGGGTGCCGAGCGAGAGGATCGCCACCTTCTTGCCTTCGCGGACGATCCGGCCCCTGCCGATCTCGAGCCGCTCGGGAACCGCCGGCAAGGTCAGGCCGATGCCGTTGCCGCGCGGATAGCGGACCGCGCTGGGGCCGTCGTCGTGGAGCGCCATCGTGTGGGTCATGTGAACGAGCTCGACCTCGTCCGCCGCCGCCATCACCACGAAATTGGGCAGCGTGCAGAGATAGGCCAGGTCGAAGCTTCCGGCGTGGGTGGCGCCGTCGGCCCCGACCAGCCCGGCCCGGTCCATGGCGAAGCGGACCGGGAGGTTCTGGATGGCGACGTCGTGGACGACCTGGTCGTAGGCGCGCTGGAGGAAGGTCGAATAGATGGCGCAGAAGGGGCGGTAGCCCTGGGCGGCGAGGCCGGCGGCGAAGGTGACGGCGTGCTGCTCGGCGATTCCGACGTCGAACATGCGGTCCGGGAAGCGGGCTCCGAACTTGTCCAGGCCTGTGCCCGAAGGCATCGCCGCGGTGATCGCGACCACCTTGTCGTCGCGCTCCGCCTCGGCAGTAAGCGCCGCCGCGAAGACTCCGGTATAGCTCGGCGGACCGGGCTCGGCCTTGGCCTGCTCGCCAGACACGACGTCGAACTTCTGGACCCCATGATATTTGTCCGCCGCCGCCTCAGCCGGGCCGTAGCCCTTGCCCTTCTTGGTGACGACATGGACCAGCATCGGGCCCTCGTCGGCGTCGCGGACATTCTCCAGGATCTGGACCAGGCCCTCGATATTGTGGCCGTCGACCGGGCCGACATAATAGAAGCCGAGCTCCTCGAAGAGCGTTCCGCCGGTCCAGAAGCCGCGCGAATATTCCTCCCAGCGCCGGGCCATGACGTGCAGCCGCTTGGGAAGCTTGCGGGCGACCTTCTGGGCGAGGTGGCGGAGGGTCAGATATTTGGGCGAGGAGACGAGACGGGCGAGGTAATGCGACAGGCCCCCGACCGGCGGGGCGATCGACATGTCGTTGTCGTTGAGGATGACGATCAGCCTGTTGCCCGCGACCTGGGCGTTGTTCATCGCCTCATAGGCCATCCCGGCCGACATGGCGCCGTCGCCGATCACCGCGATCGCCCGGCCCGGCCTGCCGGCGAGCTTGTTGGCGACGGCGAAGCCCAAGGCGGCCGAGATCGAGGTCGAGCTGTGCGCGGCTCCGAACGGGTCATATTCGCTCTCGCTCCGCTTGGTGAAGCCGGAAAGTCCGCCGCCCTGCCGCAAGGTGCGGATCCGGTCGCGTCGTCCGGTCAGGATCTTATGCGGATAGGCCTGGTGGCCGACGTCCCAGACCAGCCGGTCCGTGGGCGTGTCGAACACGTAATGGAGCGCGACCGTGAGCTCGACCACGCCGAGGCCGGCGCCGAGATGCCCGCCGGTGACCGAGACGGCCGAGATCGTCTCGGCCCGAAGCTCGTCGGCGAGCTGGCGAAGCTCGGCGGGCTTCAGGCCGCGCAGCTCCACGGGAGTGCCGACGGTGTCGAGCAAAGGCGTATTGGGGCGGTCGGTCATGGGCGGCGATATGGTCCCTGTCGCGAGGCCGCGCTACCCCAAAGCGGTGCGGGTGTCGAATGCGGATGATGTGCAGGACGCGTGCAGGGGCGCAAGACGGCCTTTAGTCCACTGGTTCCTCGATGTCCGGTTCGATCCACCGGTCGGGCGGCTGGGGCGCCACTTCCCAGACATGCTCGCCCACGACCGTGGAGGCGATGGGCTGCCCTTCCGCATTGCGCGCAGGCCGGTAGCGGAAGCGGCGGACGATGAGCCGGCAGGTGACGTCGTCCAGCTCGCGGCTGCCGCTCGATCGGGTGACCGTGCAGTCGCTGACCCGGCCGCTCGGGGCCACGGTGAAGCGCAGATGGACGGTTCCGCCGCGGCGGGAGCGGTAGGCTCCGTCCGGATAGTCGGAGGCGTCGATTCCCCCGCTGAGCCACCGGGCCGGCGTAACTCGACCGCCGCCGCCGCCGCCGCCCGTGCCGTTGCCGAAGCGGCCGCTGCCGAGCCCGTTGCCGATTCCGCCGCTTCCAGTGCCGGGCCCGGGCACGTTCGTCGCACCGGCCGCCATCGCGCTTCCCTGCCCCGCCACAGGAGCGGTCGGAATGGGCGGAGGGACGGGAATTCGGATCTCGGGCGGCGGAGCGACGATCTGGGTGGGCGTGTTCCTGAGGTTGGCGGGCGAGGCGGCGCCCTCGGCATTCTTGGGCTTGGCCTTGCGGGTCTTCTTCTCGATGTCGGGCCGGGCCGGCTTCGCCGGCGGCGGCGGCGGCTCTTCCCTGGCGATGTTGAACATCTTGAGGGCGTCGGGAACGACGGCCGACGGCCCGAAGCCGAGTCCGGTCAGGAGACCATAGCCGATGAGGGCGTGAATCAGCCCGACGACCCCCGCCGATTTCAGGCGGTCCTGCTGTTCGGGTTCAAGACGCAACATCATCGGCGAGCCCCTCGGCGACGGACCATTGTCCGCCCGGGCGGCCGCAATTACAATGGCTTATATGACTGGAACCTGTCCGCGCGGGCCGGGGCCGAGGGGGGCCGAAGCGCACTTTACGCGGCTTTAAGGGGCCGCCATTATCCCGACGGCGGCGCGGGACGGCGAGTCTCGTTCGTCCGAGGGGGGTGAGAGATGTCAGATTCGATTTTCGTGCGGGTCCAGCGCGTCGTCTCGGGAGGCGTCGGAAGCGCCGTCGAGGCGGCGGAGCGGCTCAGCGGCACCAGCATGATGCGGCAGGCGATCCGCGACATGGACTCGGCGATCGAGAAGGCGCGGGCCGAGGGCGATTCCGCCCGGGCGCGGCGCCTTCAGTCGGCGCATCGGCTCCAGGAATGCCGCAAGCAACTGGCGACGCTCAAGGAACAGGCGCGATTCGCGCTCGGCAAGGACCGGATGGACCTGGCGGAGGTCGCGATCGCCCGCCAGCTCGACGTCGAAGCCCAGATCGCGGCGCTGACCAAGGCCGAGACCGAGGCCGCGGCGGTGGAACGACGGCTCGAGGAGAGCGCCGCCGAGCTGAAGCTTCGCCGCGGCCAGATGTATGACGAGCTGCGCGGCTTCGAGGCGGCGCAGCAGGCGGGATCGAGCGGGGAAAACGCCCCGGGATCGCCGGATTCGGGGCTCCAGCGCCGGGCCGAACGCGCCCAGGAGGCCTTCGAGCGGGCGATGGATGCTGCCGGCGGCCTGAGCGGCGGCCGGGCGAGCCCGGAAGCGGCGGCCAAGGTCGCCGAGCTCGAAGCGCTCCAGAAGGAGGCGGCGATCGCCGAACGGCTCGCCGCGCTCCAGGGCGGCGGCAAAGGCGGCGCGGCCGCTCCGGCGACCGGCAAAGGCAGGCGGGCCAAGCCGAGCAGCTAGGGGCCGCGAAGGCTTGGCCGGCGCTGGGGCGTATCGAACATTCGGTGCACGGGCCGGGTTTCCGTCCCCGCGAAAAGGGGATTCCGCGTCAGCCCGGCTGGCAGTCCGGGCAGGTGCCCCTGACCTCGATCACCGGCCGCTCGGGCGTGAAACCCGCTTCCCTCGCGGCCGCCCGGACCCCGCCCGATAGCTTGTCGTCATCGAGATGGGTGGTGTTGCCGCACGAGTCGCAGATCAGGAAGATGCAGTCGTGAAGGCAGTCGGGATGGTCGTTGGCGACATAGGCGTTGGCGCTCTCGACCCGGCGGGCGAGGTTGGCGCCGACGAAGAGGTCGAGGATCCGGTAGACGCTGTTCGCCGCGACCCTGCGCCCCTGCGACTGGCTGACCTTGTCGGCGATGTCGTAGGCTGAAGCGGGCCGGTCGAAGCCGGCCAGGGCCTCGAAGACGGCGGACCGCATCTGGGTCCATTGCTCGCCCGATTTCTCCATCGAGCTTTGCGCCGCCTGCATGAGGGATGCTCCCTCGTGCGCTTCGTGGTGATGGTGATGCGCCATGGGCGCAAGGTAAGGCCTCCGGCGGGCGGGGACAAGGGAGGGAACTCGTCTCCCAGCGAAGGCTGGGACCCCAGCGGGCGACAGGCGCCTGCGCTCTTGACCCACCGGGGCCCCAGCCTTCGCTGGGGCGACGATGAATTCAGCACACCGCGCGGCGGTTGAGATCGTGGCCGAGCGCGAGGATGGCGACCCCGACGATCGTGTAGACCGTACCCATCGCGTCCCCGTGCAGAGTGAGCGAGCCGGCCATGACTCCCAGGCCGACGCCGCCGACGGCGGACGGCATCATGAAGCCGTGCTCGACCACCCCGCGGCCGAGCGCGAGCATGCCGAGCGCGATCGCGAAGGTCAGGCCGACTTCGTGGATGATCGGATCGAGAAGAAGCCCGCCCGCCGAAGCGAGCATGGCGACGAAGATCGCGCTCGCCAGGCAATGCACGAGGCAAAGCCCGGACAGCGCAATCGCCACCCGGTCCATCGCCCCGTTTGCTCCCACCTTCACCAACATCGGACTCGCCGCTCTCCTGACGGCAGTTGTATAATCTCGTTGCCGTAAAGATACAACATAACATTCCAAAAAAAGTTGCATTGGCATTCAACGGTTCGGCGACCATATCGCGCGTCATGGCCAGTCCCGCCGTCCCCCACCCGGCAAAGCCCCGCGCGGTCGCCTTCTGGCTGCTCGGGGTCGCGGCCCTCGTCTTCCTCATGGTCGTCGTCGGCGGGATCACCCGCCTGACGGAATCCGGGCTGTCGATCGTCCGCTGGGAGCCGCTTTCGGGAATCCTTCCGCCGATCGGCGACGAGGCCTGGGCGGCGGAGTTCGCCGCCTACAGGCAGAGCCCCCAATATCAGCTGGTCAACAGCGGCATGAGCCTCGAGGATTTCAAGAACATCTATTTCTGGGAATATGTCCACCGGCTGCTCGGCCGGATCATCGGCCTCGCCTTCGCACTGCCCTTGCTGTGGTTCGCCTCGAGACGGGCCATCCCCGGCGGCTACGGCTGGAAGCTCGCCGCCCTCCTCCTACTGGGCGGGCTTCAGGGCGCGATCGGCTGGTGGATGGTCGCCTCGGGCCTCGTCGACCGGCCGGACGTCAGTCACATCCGTCTCGCGGTCCACCTGCTTATGGCGCTCGCGATCTTCGCAGCGACCCTGTGGCTCGCGCTCGACCTTCTCGCCCTCGCCCGCGAGGATTCGAGAGGACCGGCGCGAATGCCCACGACGGCGATCTGGATGCTGTCGCTGCTCTTCCTGCAATTCCTGTTCGGAGCCTATGTCGCCGGGCTCGACGCCGGCTACGCCTATTCGAGCTGGCCGAAGATGGGCGACCAGTGGTTTCCAGCCGACGCGCCTTTGCTGGAGCCATTCTTCAGGAACTTCGCCGACAACCCGATCATGGTCCAGTTCATCCACCGCTGGCTCGCCTTCGCGGTCGCCGCGGCGGCTTTCGTCCTTGCCAGCAATGCCTGGCGCGCCGGGCACCGGCAGGCGGCCGCGGCGCTCGTCGCGGCGGTGACGGTGCAGATCCTGCTCGGAATCTTCACCTTGCTCTCCGGCGTCGAGCTGTGGATCGCGGCGTCGCACCAGGGCATGGCCGTGCTGCTTCTGGCGGCCGCGCTGGTTGCAGCGCATCGCCTGGGAGACGGGCGCGCGGCCGAGCCCGTCCGGTTCGAAGGCAAGGCCCTGCGGAGCGGCACGGCATGAGCGGGACCGTCACCGTCTACGCCACCTTCCCTTCGAAGGAGGAAGCGCTCCGGATCGCCCGCATCCTGGTCGAGGAGCGCCAGGCGGCCTGCGCCAACATCCTCGGGCCCTGCCACTCCATCTACCACTGGCAGGGCGCGATCGAGGAAGCGGCCGAGTTCGCCGCCTTGTTCAAGACTCGCGCGGACCTCGCGGCTTCACTGATCGACCGGCTCACCGCGCTGCACCCGTACGAGCTCCCCGCCGCGGTCGTCTGGCCCATCGCCAACCCGCTCGGCCCATATTCCGAATGGATCCATTCCGAAACCGTCAAGGTAGTATAATACCTCGCGCCTAACCCCCGCTTTTCCTTGACTTCCGGGCCTTCCGCTGTCATTTGGCCGCCCAAGCGCCGCTCCCCCTGGAAGCGGCGCGGTTCATTTCAGTAGAGGTTCACCCCTCCAAGGGAGATTCAGGCCATGAAGGCGCTGATGAAGACCACCAAGTCGGCCAAGCCGGCCGAGGTGGAGAAGAAATGGCATCTGATCGATGCCGACGGGCTGGTCGTCGGCCGCCTCGCCTCGATCGTCGCCAACATCCTGCGCGGCAAGCACAAGCCGAGCTACACTCCGCATGTCGATTGCGGCGACCACGTCGTGATCATCAACGCGGACAAGGTGCGCTTCACCGGCAAGAAGCTGCAGGACAAGATCTACTGGCGCCACACCGGCTATGCCGGCGGGATCAAGGGCGTCACCGCCGGCAAGGTGCTCGAGGGGCGCTTTCCCGAGCGGGTGCTCGAGAAGGCCGTCGAGCGGATGATCCCGCGCGGGCCTTTGGGCCGCGACCAGATGCGCGCACTACACCTCTACAACGGCGCCGAGCATCCGCACGGCGGCCAGAATCCTGAACCTCTCGACGTGGCGGGCATGAACCGCAAGAACAAGGTGGGTGCCTGATGACCGACAATCGCCAATCGCTCGCCGACCTCGGCCAGCTGACCGGCGCGGCCGCGGCCGCTCCGCCCGCCGCCCCGGAGGCCGCTCCCGCTGCCGATTCTTCGGCCGCCGAAGCTCCGGCTCCCACCGGAAGGCCGGCCGAAGCTGCCGACGACCAGGGCGTCTCGACCCAGGGCCCGCAGATCCAGGCGGTGCTCCGCGAGCAGCAGCTCGACAAGCAGGGCCGCGCCTACGCCACCGGCCGCCGCAAGGACGCAGTCGCCCGGGTCTGGCTGAAGCCCGGGTCCGGCAAGATCATCGTCAACGGCCGCGACCAGGAAGTCTATTTCGCGCGGCCGACGCTTCGCCTGATCATCAACCAGGTGTTCGACGTCACCGAGCGCCGCGGCCAGTATGACGTGATCGCCACCGTCAAGGGCGGCGGGCTTTCCGGCCAGGCCGGCGCGGTGCGCCATGGAATCTCGACCGCTTTGACCCGCTACGAGCCGGAGCTCCGGACCACGGTCAAGCGCGAGGGCTTCCTCACCCGCGATCCGCGAGTGGTCGAGCGCAAGAAGTACGGCCGGGCCAAGGCCCGCCGCAGCTTCCAGTTCTCGAAGCGCTGATCTCCTCATTTCCTCCCCGGTTCAGGCCGGGGAGGATCCGGCTCATCAGGACCGGCGGCTCCGGAAACCGCCCCCGGCGGCAGCGTCGGCCTGTCGCTGAGCCTCGGCCCGCGGGTCGGCGTCCCGCCTTCCTCGCCCGGACGGCGGCAGATTGGGCGAGAACGGGCAGCCGCGCAGCTCCGCCGACTTGGTGTAGACATCGCGCCGCATGCGGTTGATGCCGCCGAGCGGGCGGTGTTCGTCCAGCCCGTGCCAGGGCGTGTAGAAGAGCGTCTCGCAAAATTCCTGTTCGATGAGGGCCTGCGACGGGATGGTGATCCGAGCGACGGTGACGAACGGATCCGGCCATGCCTTGCACGCGTCCTCGATATCGTTCTCCAGGTTCGTGAGCTGGCTGGCGTCGCGGACCTGGATCTGGAAATCGAAGCAGATGTCCTTGCCGGCGGCTTCGGCCATGCGCTTGCGAAGCGAGTCGCGCAGATAATTCTCGTCGTTCACCGCGGCCCCCACCGGGCCGGTCATCGGATTGACGGGCTTGGCCGCGAACCGCATCACCCGGCCTTCGCCGAACCCGAACGGCGCGGCTCCGAAATAGGTGTTGTCGAACGGGCTCATCGGCGGCGCCTGGAAGGGCGCGTTGGCGGACCCGGACTGGATCGCCTGGATGATCCCGAACGTCGTCCTCGCCCGCCCCGCGACCTTCGGATCCGGGCTCCTCATGCGAAGGAAAAATTCGTTCGGGATCTCGTTGTTCTTCAGGATGATCTCGTTGAGCGCCAGATAATCCTCGACGTTCGCGAACGCGAAGAAGGGCTGGTTGATCATCAGGAAGTCCTGGCTGCGCTCACGATCCTCGGGCACCAGGCGAGAACCCGGGACATCGTAGAGTTTGATCGCCATGCCGCGGCTGCCATGGGTGCGCACCGGCTGGCCGTCCGGACCCACGACCGGCTTGCCGTCCGGTCCCATCGCCGGCAGGCAGTCGGCGGTCACCAGCGCCGACGCATTCGAAAAGCGGATTGCGGAACGGAAGCTGTCGCCGGGCTTCCTGAACACTCCGACCTGATATTGGGGCGGGAGCTCCGGGGAGACCGTGAAGGTCGCTTCGACGCAACCATGGTCCTTCGGATGGACACCACGCAGGAAACGCTTGCCCTGATAGCGCCTGCTGAGCAGCGCGCCCATCACTTCGGTGGTCCTGTTGGTCTGGGCGTCTTCGCCGGCCGGCGGCGATTCGAGTGCGTCCCATTTTGAAGGTGCCATGCCCCATGCTCCCCGATGCAGTCCCCACGGTCGCGCTCGGCCCTGGCGGACGAAGGCGACAGCATCGCATGTCGGGCGGGCGGCGACAAGCTCGCGGCTGGCCTTTCGACCGGCAATGAACGCAATCGCCTCCGAAACGGATACGATTGCCGGCCGCGGGCAGCTCCGGGCGCAAGAACGCTCGAAGCGGTAAGACCTCCGGGAAGCGCTGCTTTGCGAGGGATCGAAAAATGGGCAGGTCCGCCGGCGCCGCGCTTTTTGCATGAGCGCCGCTTTATGCTAGCCTCCCCGCCTCCGGGGGGAGATCAGCATGGCAACCGCACGCCCAGGGTCCAGGCCGCGCCTGTTCATGAGCTCGGGCTGGTACGCGCTGGGGCTGTTGCTCCTGGCGATCCTGGCCTTCTGGCCCGTCTACGTCACCAAGCTGCCGTTCGAGGCGGAGTTGTACGTCAACCTGCACACGGCCGGCGTGGTGGCGTGGATGGCGTTCCTGATCGCTCAGCCGCTGCTGATCCGGTTCGGGCGGCGTCCCCTGCACCGACGCGTCGGCAAGCTGTCCTATGGTCTAGTGCCCTTCATCCTCGCGACTTCCCTGTTGCTCGCCCACAGCCGCGCCGGAGCGATGACGGAAGAAGCCTTCGCCCGGGACGGCGACACTTTCTACCTGCCGATGGCGGCGATGGCCCTGTTCTTCACCTGCTACGTCCTCGCCATCCGCAACCGGCGCGATCCCTTCATCCACTCCCGCTACATGATCGCGACGGTGCTGCCGCTGATCGACCCCGTCACCTTCCGGCTCCTCCTCTTCTATTCGCCGCTGGAGCCGAGCGACACGATCTTCCCCGCGATCGGCTACGTCCTGACCGACGCGATCCTGCTCGTCCTCGCCTGGGGCGACAGGAACGAGCCGCGCGCGGGCAAGGTTTTCCTGCGGCTGTTGCCGGTCTTCGTGCTCGTCCATCTCGGCTGGTTCACGATCGGGCAGACCGAGGCCTGGATGACGATCTGCGCCGCGTTCCGGGCGCTTCCACTCACCTGAGGGACCGTCGCCCCGGCGCAGGTGGGGCCCCGGCGGGTGAAAGGCGCCGCGCTCCTCGCCCGCTGGGGTCCCAGCCTTCGCTGGGACGACGCCTAGAGATTCACCGTCGCCATTCCGGCTTCGTGATAGCGCGGCCCCGATGCGGCGCCGGCCGGAAGGATCCGGTCGATCCGATCCAGCTCCTCCCGGGACAGCCGGACGTGGAGCGCGCCGATATTCTGCTCGAGATATTGGCGCCGCTTGGTCCCCGGAATCGGGATCACGTCCTCACCCTGAGCAAGCACCCAGGCGATGGCAAGCTGGGCGGCGGTGCAGCCCTTTTCGCCCGCCATCGCCTCGATCTCGCGGACGAGAGCGATGTTCTTCTCGAAATTGGCGCCGGTGAAACGGGGATGGAAGCGGCGATAGTCATCGTCGGGGAAGTCGGCGGGGCTCTTGAACTGGCCGGTGAGGAAGCCGCGGCCGAGCGGGCTGTAGGCCACATAGGCGATTCCGAGCTCGCGGACCGTCGGCAGGATCTCCGACTCGGCGTCGCGGCTCCACAGCGAATATTCGGTCTGGAGAGCGGCGATGGGATGCGTCGAATGCGCGCGCCGAACGGTCGCCGGCGCGGCTTCGCTGAGGCCGAGAAAGCGCACCTTGCCGGCCGCGACCAGCTCAGCCATCGCTCCGACGGTCTCCTCGATCGGTACGTCGGGGTCGACGCGATGCTGGTAATAGAGGTCGATGACGTCGACCCCGAGCCGCTTCAGGCTCGCCTCGCAGGCGGACCGCACATAATCGGGACGGCCGCACACGCCCCTGAAGCTTCCGTCCTCGCCTCGGACGTTGCCGAACTTGGTGGCGAGGAACACCCGGTCCCGGCGGTCGGCGATGGCCCGGCCGACCAGCTCCTCGTTTCGGCCCACGCCGTACATGTCTGCGGTGTCGAGGAAGTCGACCCCGCGCTCGATCGCCTCGTGGATCGTGGCGATCGATTCGGCTTCGTCGCCGGCGCCGTAGAATTCGGACATGCCCATGCAGCCGAGCCCGATCGCCGACACTTCCGGGCCGCCGCGCCCGAGCCGCCTGCGTGGGATCATGATCGCTCTCCTTGTTCAGGCCGAGGGGCCGCCTTAGGCTTCGCACCGCCGCGCCTCAACCGGGGTGCGGGGAAGAGGTGGCGATGTCAGTCCGAAAGCTTGCACTGATCGTCGTCGCCCTGGTCGTCCTGGGAGTGATCTTTGTCCTCGCGAGCTGCGAGCGAGCGACCCTACCGGTGAGCGCGGGAATTGGACCGGCTCCGGCTCTTCCAAAGCCGGCCAAAACCCTGCTTCCAACGATCAGCATCGCCGAGGCGACCGGCTGGAAGGGGGGCAGGCCGAGACCGTCGCCAGGCCTCGCCGTCACGGCCTTCGCCGAAGGGCTCGACCATCCGCGCTGGCTTCACGTCCTGCCCAATGGCGACGTCCTGGTCGCGGAGACCAACGCGCCGCCGCGGCCGGCGAAGACGGGGCTTCGGTCGAAGATCGAACATTATATGATGAAGCGGGCGGGGGCCGCGGGACCGAGCGCGAACCGGATCACCCTGCTTCGCGACTCCGATGGGGACGGAGTCGCGGAAGGCCGCTCGATCTTTCTCTCCGGCCTCAATTCGCCATTCGGGATGGCGCTCGTCGGCGCGGATTTCTACGTCGCCAACACCGACTCGGTCCTCCGCTTCCCCTACCGCACCGGCGAGACTCGAATCGCCGCCGCCGGAACGAAGCTCGCCGACCTGCCCGCCGGGCCCCGCAACCATCACTGGACGAAGACGATCGTCGCCGGCCTGGACGGGAGACACCTCTATGCGAGCGTCGGGTCCAACAGCAACGTGGCCGAGCACGGCATGGCCGAGGAGGAAGGGCGGGCGGCGATCTGGGAGATAGACCGGGCCACCGGCGCCAGGCGGCTGTTCGCGACCGGCCTTCGCAACGCCGTCGGGCTGGCCGTCGAGCCTCGAAGCGGCGTTCTGTGGGCGGCGGTGAACGAGCGCGACGAGCTCGGCAGCGACCTCGTCCCCGATTTCATGACCTCGGTGAGGCGTGGCGGCTTCTACGGCTGGCCCTATTCCTATTACGGGCGGCATGTGGACGGCAGGGTGAAGCCGGGGCGGCCGGATCTGGTCGCAAGGGCGCTCGTCCCCGATTACGCGCTCGGAGCGCATACGGCTTCGCTCGGACTCGCCTTCTACCAGGGCGGCCTCCTCGGTCCGCGCTTTGCGGGCGGCGCCTTCATCGGCCAGCACGGCTCCTGGAACCGGCGACCGGCGAGCGGCTACAAGGTGATCTTCGTCCCGTTCGCCGGAGGCCGCCCCTCGGGCCCTCCGGTGGACGTGCTCACCGGCTTCCTCGACGATCGCGGCAAGGCGCTCGGCCGCCCCGCCGGGGTCGCGATCGACAAGGCCGGGGCCCTGCTCGTCGCCGACGATGTCGGAAACACGATCTGGCGGGTTACCCGGCGGCGCTGAGCTTGTCCCCGGGCGGTTCCTGGCCCATCTGGAGGCTATGCGCTTGATCTTCCCGCTGCTTCTGCTGCTCGCTCCCGCGGCCCTCCCGGCGAAGCCGCCGCCGCCGCAGCCGGTTCACAACGGCCCTTTCCTGAGCCCCATGGGCGAGCCCTTCCGGTCCGCCCAGCCGGCCGCGGACAATGTCGGGACCTGGTTCGCCGGCGCGGACCGGGACGGCGACGGGGCCCTGACCCTTACCGAGATGAGCGGCGACTCGGCGCGCTTCTTCGCGCTGCTCGACACCGACACCGACGGCGAGCTCGAAATGGGCGAGATCGCGCGCTACGAGAACGAGATCGCTCCGGAGGTGCAGGTCGGGCTTCAGATGCGCGCGACCGGCGTCGGCGATTGGGGCGGAGGGCGCCGGCGGAAAATCCCGGTTTACGAAAGAGGCCTGGACGGCGCCGCCCGCTTCTCCTTCCTCAGCCTACCGCATCCTGTGATGGCGGCCGATTACGACCTGAACCGGGGGGTTTCCCGAGCCGAGTTCGCCCAGGCCGCGGCGGAGCGGTTCGCACTGCTCGACACGGATCGCGACGGGCGGATCGTCCGAGCCGAGCTTCCGCCCCTTCCGCAGCCGCGCCTCCGCCGGCCGCGGGGCGAGAGCCCGTCACCACGCCCATTCCAGGATCGGCGCTAGGGCGTTTCGATATTTGGCCTATCTCGTCCTCCCTGTGAGGCGCAGCCTCATGGGGAGGGGGACCGCCCGAAGGGTGGTGGAGGGGCGTTACGGACTCAGCAAGGCCCCTCCACCGCACTTCGTGCGGTCCCCCTCCCCATCGCCTGCGGCGACGGGGAGGACTGAATGTCGATACGGCCTAGTTCCGGCGGTCAGATTGGAGCTCTAGCCTTGACCTGCTCCAGGGCGCGGCCGAGCGCGGCGTCGATGCCGCTCAGGTCGTAGGGCTTGCGGACGATCTCGAACTCGGCGCCCGCCGCTCCGACGATCTCCTCGCTATAGCCGCTCGCGAGCAGGACCGGCAGGGCCGGATCCCGCTCCCGCGCGAGCCGGGCCAGCTCGACTCCGCTCAGGCCCGGCATGACGACGTCGCTGAACAGGAGGTCGACCGGTTCCGCCTCCAGCCGTTCCAGCGCCTCCTCCGCTGAGGCCGCGGTGACGACCCGATAGCCGAGCTCGTCGAGCAGGTTGCAGGCGAACTCGCGGACATGGTCATTGTCCTCGACGAGGAGGACGCTCAGGCCCCTCGGCGGCTTCTCGACCCTCGCCTCGGCGGCCCTGCGGCCGAACGCCTTCTCGGTGGCGGGAAGGATGATCCGAACCGCCGTCCCCTCACCGGGGGCGGACCGGATCTCGGCGCGGCCGCCCGCCTGAGCCGCGAAGCCGTGAATCTGCGAGAGGCCGAGGCCGGTCCCCTCGCCGACCGGCTTGGTCGTGAAGAAAGGCTCGAAGGCCCGATCGAGCACCTCGGCGCTCATCCCGCTGCCGGTATCCGCGATCTCGACCATCACCTCGCCGACGCCCTCGGCCGGAAGGTGGCGGGTGGCGAGGGTCAGAATGCCGCCTTCCGGCATCGCATCGCGGGCGTTGAAGGCGGCGTTGAGCAAAGCGGTCTCGAGCTGGGCGAGATCGACCTCGACCGGCGGAAGCGAGGCGGCGAGCTCGAGCCTGACCTCGAGCTGTCCACCGAGCGTCCGACCGAGCATTTCGGCGAAGGCGTCGAGGCGGAGGTTGAGATCGACCACCTCAGGCTTCAGCGCCTGCCGGCGCCCGAAGGCGAGCAGGTGGCTGGTCAGGGTCGAGGCGCGGTCGGCGGTATCGAGGATCGCCTGGAGATAGCGGGCGCGCTTCTCCTCGCTGAGCCCGGGCCGGGTCAGAAGCTCGGCGGAGCCCCGGATGACGGTCATCAGATTGTTGAAATCATGGGCGACCCCGCCGGTCAGCTCGCCCAGCGCCTGGAGCTTCTGGGACTGGAACAGGGCCGCGCGGGTTTCCTCCAGCGCTTCATTGGCCTTGCGGCGCTCGGTGATATCGCGGGTGATCTTGGCGAAGCCGATGAGAGTGCCGTCCTCGTCATGGATGGGATCGATGACCACGCTCGCGTAGAAGCGGGTCCCGTCCTTGCGGACCCGCCAGGCTTCGTTCTCATATTTGCCCTCGGCGAGAGCGGTCGCGAGGGCCCGCTGCGGCGCGCCGTCCGCGCGGTCCTCCTCCGTGTAGAAACGGGAGAAATGCTGGCCGACGATCTCCTCGGCCCTGTAGCCCTTGATCGCCTCTGCCCCGGTATTCCAGTTCGACACCCGCCCGTCCGGATCGAGCATGTAGAGCGCATAATCCTTCACGCCCTGGACGAGAGTCCGGAAGCGCCGCTCGCTTTCCATCAGGGCGAGCTGCGCCTGCCGCTTCTCGGTGTCGTCGCGAGTGATCTTGGCGAAGCCGATGAGCTTGCCTTCATTGTCACGGATCGGATCGAGCACTGCATTGACCCAGAAACGGGTGCCGTCCTTTCGGACCCGCCAGCCTTCCGCCTCGAACCGCCCTTCCGCTGCCGCGGTCCGAAGGGCGGTGGCCGGGACGCCCGCCTCGCGGTCCTCATCGGTGAAGAAGGTCGAGAAATGGCGGCCGATTATCTCCTCCGCCTCATAGCCCTTGAAGCGGCGCGCGCCGGGATTCCAGGTGGCGACGTAGCCGTCGGCGTCGAGCATGTAGATGGCGTAGTCGGTGACGGCATTGATGAGCAGCTGAAAGCGCTCTGCCGTGACATGGGTATCGAAGCGGTTACCGTCAGCCATCCAGCAACCTGCGGAAGGGGCGGCCAGCATGGCCGAAAGCGCGGCCCTACGCTCGTCGTATCGGCGCCGCAACTGTCAAAGTATCAAGGAGATGCGGCGGTTCGGGCCGGCGCGGGGCTCTACCGGGCTCGCACCAAGTCGTCATCCCGGCGCAAGCCGGGATCTCGGGGAGACCCGCCGAGACTTCCTGTCCCGAGGTCCCGGCTTTCGCCGGGATGACGGGAATCTACTTCTGCAGATCGGCGAGGAAGGCCCGGACGCGCTTCGCGTTCATCCCGACGTCGCTTCCTCCGACCCGGCTGATCGAACGCATGTCGACCAGGCTTCCGCCGCCCGGTGCCGGCCTGACCCGGACGACGACGTCGTCCTTGAAGCGGAAGAAGGTGCTTGTGTCGGTCGCCTCGACCCTGTCGGCTTCCGCAACCGCCACCTCCCAGCCGCGCTCGCGGGCGAGGCCGGCGGCCCGCCGCGCCGTCTCGGCGGGAGGAGTCGGCAGGCGGACGGTTCGAAGGTCCCCGTAATGCGCCCGATGGATCGCCTTCCACCTCTCCTCGGGCGGGAGGGCTTTCAGCTCCGGCTTGCCTTCGTCGGGGATGTTCTCGAGATTGTCGGTCCGCACCCTCAATCGCGCGAATTGGGGGAGGTCGTCGAGATCGGTGGCGACGTCGTGAATGGCCGGGACGCTCTTCGCGGTGCGAACGAGATTGCCGAGGTAGAGGACGAAGCCGAGCGCGACGACCAGAGCCAGAAGGTTGGCGAGCATCAGATTCGCGCGGCGCCGCGCCATGACGAGGCCGATCAGCCCGAGCAAGGCGCCCACCGCCGCGGCGAAGAACAAATAGCGCAGGGCGCCGAGCCCGGCCCGGAAGCTCCACAGCTCCGCCGCGCTGCCGAGCGCTGCGATCAGCGCGGCGAGCACCGCGCCGATGCCGAGCGCGACCGCGGCGCGGGTCACCAGCCGGGTCCAGTCCCTCTTCGATTCCGCCATATCGCCCTCCCTTGCCCTCATGCTGCGCCGACGAAGCCATCACTGCAAGGCCGAGCCTTGAAGTGATCGGCATTATGGTCTTGGTTCCGGGCGCCCATGACCGAGATCGTCGCCATCGACATTGGAGGAACCCACGCCCGCTTCGCTTTGGCGGAAGTGGCGGCAGGGCGGGTGCTTCAACTCGGCGACGTCTGCACGCTGAGGACCGCCGACCATGAAGGACTGGAGTCGGCCTGGGAGGCGTTCGGAGCCTCGGTCGGGCGGGGGCTTCCCGCCGCCGCCGCGATCGCCCTGGCCGGACCGGCAGGGGGCGAGGCTCTTAAGCTCACCAACAGCGACTGGGTGATAAGGCCTGCGTCCATCCCCTCAGGCCTCGGCGCCGAGCGCTTGACCATCGTCAACGATTTCGGGGCCGTCGCCCACGCCGTCGCCCGGCTCGACGACGAGCATTTCGGATTTCTGTGCGGGCCCGACCGGCCCCTCCCGGAGGAGGGCGTGATCAGCATTGTCGGGCCGGGAACGGGTCTCGGAATCGCCCAGCTCCTTCGCCGCGGGGGCGGCTACCATGTCGTGGAAACCGAGGGGGGCCATTTCAATTTCGCGCCGCTCGACAGTCTCGAGGACCGAATCCTGGCCCGGCTCCGGACCCGCTACGGCCGGGTCTCCGTCGAGCGAATCGCTTCAGGCCCGGGCCTCGCCAACCTCTACGAGGCGCTGGCGGCGATCGAGGGCGGCGAGCCGAGCCTGAGCGACGAGAGGGCCCTTTGGCACGCGGCAATGGCGGGCGAGGACCCCCTCGCCGCCGCGGCGCTGGACCGCTTCTGCCTGTCGCTCGGCGCCGTCGCCGGCGACATCGCTCTGGTCCAGGGCGCCCAGGCGGTGGCGATCGGAGGCGGCCTCGGGCTGCGCCTGGCGGGCCGCCTGCCGCGCTCGGGCTTCTGCGAGCGGTTCGTCGCCAAGGGCCGGTTCGAGCAGCGCATGCGCGACATGCCGGTCAGGATCATCACCCATCCGCAGCCGGGACTGTTCGGCGCCGCCGTCGCTTTCGCCGCGGAGCATGGGGTGTAGGGCTCGAGCGCATCCGGGCCGCCCTGCGCCCTCTCGAGCTTCGCGCGCCGACTAGTCCGGGAAGGTCAGCACCGTCTCGGTTATGTGGCCGACCTTGATTCCGTGGTCGATTTGAGGCTGAAACCCGGCCGCCTTTGCCTTCAGGCTAAAATATCCGTCCTCGCCTTGAGGGCCGTCCTCGAACCATGGCCGTGGCACTGCTCGAAATATCTCGGCACTTGTCAGCACCGCTCCGAAGCCGAGCAGATCAACGGGCTCGAGGCCCTCTCGCTGCGGCTTGATCGGCACCCTCTGGCCATCGATCAGATTGGCGGACGCCGAGATCGCCGCTTCCGGGCGCCGCTTCCTGTAGTTGCAGCCGACGAAGGGCAGGCCGTGACCTAGCAGCCGAAGCGCTAAGTCGGCCGGAAAAACCTGATCCGAGTCGATCCAGAGGATTGCGTCTGCGCCATCGTTAAGGGCGTCTGCCGCCAGCCATTCCCGCGCTTGTGCTATCCGGGAGTTACGGTGAACCATGTGGCCTTGAATCTTGATATCGGGCCGCATTGTCAGCGTGTGCTCCTGCATCGCGAGCGCCGACATCATGAATTGGGCCTTAGGATAGTCATGGACCGGGATGCAGAAGGCGATTTTCACTCGAAAAAGCTAACCGAGACAGTAAGCGTTTGGCCAGAAGAAAGCGCTCGGGCCACACAAGAACAGAATTGGAACATGACGGGCCGCGCCGCAACCCTGTTGCGCCCTCCGCCCGCCCCCGCTAGATCGGCGCCATCCGGCGGTCGTTGGAATTCCTACGTCCAAGCCGTTGGAACTGTGCTCCGGCCTGCCGCCGAACTGGCGGAAAACGGGGCTTTAGCGGGCGTAGCTCAATGGCAGAGCAGAAGCTTCCCAAGCTTACGACGAGGGTTCGATTCCCTTCGCCCGCTCCAGCTTTCCTCGCAGTCGCTTACCGTCACTCTGAACCTGTTTCAGGGTCCAGCCGTCCACCCGCGGGGCGGTTCCGCCCTGGAGGCTGAAGCAAGTTCAGCATGACGTACTGACCACCACATTCTAGATCCCGTCCCGAACGACCTCCCGTCCTTCCTCCTCCAGCCGCCCGACGAGGTTCGACTCGCACTCCGCCAGCGCCGTCTCCTCGGTGGAGCGGATGACGAAATTGGCGCCGACTCGGCCTTCGCGGAAGAAGGGGTAGGAGCCGATCTGGCAGCCGGGATGCGCGCGCTCGACCTCGGCGAGGAGCTGCGCCACCTCGCTCTCCGCGGTCCAGCAGCCGAGGGTGCGCGAGAGCAGTGGACGGCCGCCTTCGAGCGTACCGCCGAGGGCGTCCAGCATCTGGGCGGCGATGTGCGGCACGCCGGCGAGGATGAAGAGGTTGCCGTGTCGGATCCCCGGCGCACCGGACATCCTGTTCTCGATCAGCTCAGAACCCTCGGGCACGCGCGCCATCCTCAGCCGCCCTTCGTTGAGACCGCCGCGGGTGGCGTAATAGGCTTCGAGAATCGCTTTCGCTTTGGGATGGACCACCACCGGCACGCCCAGCGCATGGGCTATGGCGTCGACGGTGATGTCGTCATGGGTCGGGCCGATGCCGCCGGTGGTGAAGAGATAGTCATAGTCGGACCTCAGGGCATTCACGGCCTCGGCGATCCGCCCGATCACGTCCGGGACCACCCGGACCTCGCTAAGCCTTATCCCCTGCAGGTTCAGCCAGACCGCGATCTGGGCGATGTTCCGGTCCTGGGTCCGGCCGGAGAGTATCTCGTCGCCGATGATCAGGAGCCCGGCCGTCCAAATGCGCTCTTCGGTCATGGTCCGGTCTTAACGCCTGACCCCGTCATGCTGAACTTGTTTCAGCATCCAGCGTGGAGCCTCGCGGGTGGAGAACTGGACCCTGAAACAAGCTCAGGGTGACGCCCTGGGGGACGGGGTCGTGCAATATAGACCGCTTTCGCCTATATCCCACTCATGACCCAATATCAGGCGATCAGCGGCACCGAATTGGTCGGCCGCAGCGGGGCGATCAAGCTCCATGGACCGGACGGTTTCGAAGGGATGCGCCGGGCGGGGCGTGCGGCCGCCGAGGTACTCGATTCGCTCGTGCCGCACGTCGTCCCGGGGATCACCACCCAGGCCATCGACGACATCGTCCGGCGCGAGATGATCGCGCGCGGCGGAATCCCGGCGACGCTCGGCTACCGCGGCTTCACCGGCAGCTGCTGCACCTCGATCAACCATGTCGTCTGCCACGGCATCCCCGGCGACCGGCTGCTCAAGGACGGCGACATCGTCAACATCGACGTCACCATCATCCTCGACGGCTGGCACGGCGACACCAGCCGGATGTTCCTGGTCGGCGACGTTCCGATCAAGGCGCGGCGGCTGGTCGACATCACCTACGAGTGCATGATGCTCGGGATCGAGCAGGCGCGGCCGGGCCGGTTCCTGGGCGACATCGGCCACGCCATCCAGACCTATGCCGAGAAGAATCGCTACGGGGTCGTGCGCGACTTTTGCGGCCACGGCCTCGGCCGGCTGTTCCACGACGCGCCTGAGGTCGTCCATGCCGGCCGGCCGGGCAGCGGCCCGGAGCTTCGGCCGGGCATGTTCTTCACGATCGAGCCGATGATCAACATCGGCAAGCCCGCCGTGAAGCTGCTCGAGGACGGCTGGACCGCCGTCACCCGCGACCGTTCGCTTTCGGCGCAGTTCGAGCACAGCATCGGGATCACCGAAGACGGCTGCGAAATCTTCACGAAGAGCCCGGCGGGCCTGGACAGGCCGCCTTATTAATTCCTCCCCCAGCCTGCTGGGGGAGGGGGACCGCGCGAAGCGCGGTGGAGGGGAAATTCCGAGGCCGGGCTTCCCCTCCACCAGGCTTCGCCTGGTCCCCCTCCCCGAGCAAGCTCGGGGAGGAATATGTCTTTGACAACCTTGAATTTTCCCCATCCTCCCCCATCTCCCTCCCATCGTTCAACAACGGAAAGGAGGTGGTCTGATGTCTCATTGTCAAATGCCGCGTGCGGCGGGTCGGGTGAGCGCAGCCTCCACGGGGGTAAGCGCCTGAGACCAGGCCGCATTTCCGGCTGACAATGGAAAGGCCGTCCCGCGAGGGGCGGCCTTTCGCATTTCCGGGCGATTGACTCCTCCGCGCTGCCGCTTAGCCTTCTCCCGAACGACGGGGGAGAGCGAAGATGCGGTGGATCGTGGCGGCCGGGCTGGCGCTGAGCGCCGCTCCAACCTGGGCGCAGGTGCCCGCCGATCAGCTCGCCAAGCCCCCCGCCGACGCGAAGCGCTACGTCATCATGTCGACCGCCGGCAAGCATGGCGAAGCGAGCGAGTGGACAGCGCCGGACGGGACCCGCTGGGCGCGGGCGAGCCTCGTGCTTCGAGGGCAGGTCTGGGAAATAGACGAATCGGCGACGCTCGGGCCGGACGGGATGGTGGCTCGATATACGGCGCGCGGAGTCAGCCCCCAGGGCGACGTCGGCGAGACCTTCGCCGTCACGGGCGGCTCGGCGGAATGGAAATCGCAGATCGACAAGGGCTCGGCGCCCTACAAAGAGCCTGCAATCTATTATCCGGCCGGGCCCGGCTCGCTGACCTTCGAGCATCTGGTCGAGCGGCTGATCGCCTCGCCCGGCCGAAGCGTGGCGCTGCTGCCCGGCGGGCGGGCGAAGATCGAGCCTCTGACCAAGGCCCGGATCGGAACCGGCGGCGCCGCAAGAAACGTCGTCGCCTGGGCCGTCACCGGGATCGGAAGCAGCCCCTTCCCGGTCTGGACGACCGAGGACGGCAAATATTTCGCCTCGATCGGATTCCTCTCCAACCTTCCGGTCGGCTACGAGGACGCCCAGCCGATCCTCGAAAAGGCCCAGGACGAGGCGCTGGCCGCGCGGTCGCCGGTCATCGCCCGCCAGTTCCTGAAAGCGCCGGCAGGGCCGGTCGCGTTCACCAACGTCCGCGCCTTCGTCGACGGCAGCCGATTCGCCGAAGGGCAGACGGTCGTGGTCGACAAGGGCAAGATCGTCGCCGTCGGCCCCGCCGCCAGCACGCGGCCGCCGGCGGGCGCACGGCTCATCGACGGCAAGGGCAAGACGCTCGTCCCGGGCCTTTGGGACGCGCACATGCATTTCGGCGACGACAGCTCCGGGCCGATGCTGCTCTCGCTCGGAATCACTTCGGCCCGCGATCCGGGCAACGTCACCGCCCTCACCAAGGCGCGCCGCGAACGGCGGGAGAAAGGCGACCTGCTCAGCCCCAAGGTCTACGCCTCGACCCTGATCGACGGCAAAGGCCCCAACACCGCCCAGGTCGCCGAAGTCGCGACCTCGCAGGAGGAAGCGATCGCCGCCGTCCGCAAGGCGAAGGCCGACGGCATGACCGGAGTGAAATTCTACGGCACCTTCAATCCTGCCTGGCTTCCGGCGGCGGCGGCCGAGGCGCATAAGCTCGGCCTCCACGTCAGCGGCCACGTCCCGGCCGGGATGCGCACCCTCGACGCGATCGCTGCGGGCTATGACGAGGTGACCCACATCTATTTCATGATGATGCAGGCGATGCCGGACGAGGTGGTCGCCGTGTCCAACGGGATCCAGCGCTTCCAGGGCCCGGGCCGCTACGCCAAGGACGTCGACCTGAACGGGGAGCCGATCCGCAAGCTGATCGCCGAGATGGCGCGGCGCAAGACCGTCGCCGATCCGACCCTGGTCGTGGCCGAGAGCCTGTTCGTGCCGGAGAACGGCGATCTCTCGCCGGCTTACGCACCTTTCCTCGGCACACTGCCTCCGGCGACCGAGCGCAACTTCCGGCAGGGCGGGTTCGCGGTCCCTGCGGGCCTGACCCGGGCGGACTGGCGTGCCAGCTACCGCAAGCTCGCCGGGCTGGTCGCCGCGATGCACAAGGCCGGAGTCCCGATCGTCGCCGGAACCGACGGCAGCGGCATGGAGCTGGTCCGCGAGCTCGAGCTCTACGTCGGCGACGCCGGCTTCACCCCGGCGGAGGCGCTTGCGGCGGCCACCATCGTCCCGGCGCGGCTGGTCGGCGCCGACAAGGCGACCGGCTCGATTGCGGTCGGCAAGGCGGCCGACCTGGTGCTGGTCGACGGCGATCCGTCGAAGCGGATCGGCGATCTCAGGCACACCTTGTGGGTGATGATGGACGGCAGGCTAATGGACGCCGACGCCCTTCGCGCGGCAGGCGGATTCGCCGGCAAGCCGAAGTTCGCGGACTAGGGCCTATCGACATCCAGCACTCTCCTCCTCCCTGTGAGGCGAAGCCTCATGGGGAGGGGGACCACCCGAAGGGTGGTGGAGGGGCGTTACGGACTCAGCAAGGTCCCTCCACCGCACTTCGTGCGGTCCCCCTCCCCATCGCCTGCGGCGACGGGGAGGACTGAATGCCGAGACAGCCTGATCCCTACCCCGCCCTGCCATATCTGCCGTCCACATAGACCAGCGGATCGACGTCGGCGCGCACCGTCATCTCCTCAACCTCGCCGACGAAGATGCTATGGGTGCCGTAGGGGAAGTGCCGGATCCGCCGGCACAATATCGCCGCCTGGGCGTCGGCGAGCCTCGGCGGCCGGTCGCAATCGACGTGCCATCCCGAGGCGAAGCGCAAGGCCAGCTGGCTCCGGTCGGCGAACATCCGGGCGATATCCTCCTGGCTCCTGTGGAGGACGTTGACGCAGAAATGCGAGACGTCCTCCAGCGGGCTGTGGAGCGAGGCGGTCCGGTTGATGCAGATGAGCAGGCTCGGCGGGTCGAGCGACAGCGAGGACATTGCGGTCGCGGTGATCCCCATCGGCTCGCCGCCGACACAGACGGTGATGACGTTCACCGTCGAGGCGACGCGGCGCATCGCCTGCTTGAAGTCCCGGGTGAGGGCGGCAGCATCAGTCGCCATGGCGCCCGCCCATGGCCGGGAAGCGGCGCGCTGGCAATGGCTTAGCCCCGCACCAGGCCTATAGGTCAGCGCAAACCCCGGAATTTGCTAGGAATTTACGCGGACTGCGATTATCAGCGACTCAAGGGGTTGGGGAATGCTCGAAATCATCGCCGCTCCGGCGAACCTGCCATTTTCAGTGGCGCTTCTGGTCATGCTGATGATCGGAGCGGTGGAGGCGCTCGGCCTCGGAGCCTCGGCGGTCCATCTCGACGTCCATGCCGACGTCGACGGCGGCGGCGACCTGCTCGGCTGGCTCGGGATCGGCCGGGTGCCCTTGCTGATGCTGCTCGTCGTCTTCCTCGCCCTGTTCGGCCTCGCCGGACTCGCCATCCAGCAATTCGCCGGGCCCCTGTCCTTGTGGATGGCGGTTCCGGCGGCCGCCGCGGCGGCGCTTCCGCTGACCGGCCTCGGCGCCCGGGGCCTCGCCCGGATCATGCCCGGCGACGAGACCACCGCGGTGAGCCTCGACGACCTCGTCGGAAGGCGGGGCACGATCACCATTGGAACCGCCCGGCGCGGCTCGCCCGCCCAGGCGCGGGTCAGCGACGTCCACGGCCAGGTCCATTACGTGATGGTCGAGCCTTACGACGACGACCACAGCATCGGCCAGGGCGAGAGCGTCCGCCTCGACCGGCGCGACGGCAACATCTTCATCGCGGTCGGAAGAACCGGCCGGATCGAGTCCGGCCTCGACGTGCTGCCGAGCTGGCCGGTTTCAACGCCTTCAATCGGGAGAGACTGACATGGTTCAGATGGCCATCTATGCGGGGATCGTGCTGGCCGCCCTGCTCATCCTGGGGCTGATCATCACCCGCCTCTACCGCCGGGCCACCAAGGAGATCGGCTTCGTCCGCACCGGCTTCGGCGGCGAGAAGGTCGTCATCAACGGCGGCGCCCTCGTCCTTCCGGTCCTCCACGAGACGATGCCGGTCAACCTCAACACCGTCCGGCTCGCGGTCGAGCGCAAGAATGTCGACGCCTTGATCACACTCGACCGCCTTCGCATCGACGTGAAGGCCGAATTCTACGTCCGGGTCCGACCCGATCGCGAATCGATCGCCATCGCCGCCCAGACCCTTGGCCTGCGCACCATGCACCCGGAGAATCTGAAGGAGCTGATCGAAGGCAAGTTCGTCGACGCGCTGCGTTCCGTCGCCGCGGGAATGACGATGAACCAGCTCCACGAGCAGCGCGCGGACTTCGTCCAGAAGGTGCAGCAGGTCTCCGCGGCGGATCTGGCGATGAACGGCCTCGAGCTCGAATCGGTGTCGCTGACCGGCCTCGACCAGACTTCGATCGAGCATTTCAACGCCAACAACGCCTTCGACGCCGAAGGCCTCACCAAGCTCACCGAGCAGATCGAGCTTCGCCGCAAGACGCGTAACGATATCGAGCAGGAGACGCGGGTCCAGATCGAGGCGAAGAATCTGGAGGCGGCGCGCAAGAGCTTCGAGATCGGCCGCGACACCGAATTCGCCCGGCTCGAGCAGGAGCGCGAGGTCGAGGTCCGTCGAGCGGCCCAGAATGCCGAGGTCGCCCAGCAGCAGGCCGAGCGGCAGCGCGAGGCCGACGAGGCGAAGATCACCGCCAAGCGCCAGGTCGACAGCGCCCAGATCGAGGCCAACAAGGTCGTCGAGCAGGCCAAGATCGCCCAG
>DASVVM010000027.1:0-3293 GCA_036386555.1 Allosphingosinicella sp. | reverse complement strand
GTCATCAGGATCGAGGTCATCAGGCCCAGCGAGCCGAAGCCCTGGGCGACCATGTCGGACTGGACGTCGCCGTCGTAATTCTTGCAGGCCCAGACGAACTTGCCGCTCCACTTGAGCGCCGAGGCGACCAGGTCGTCGATCAGGCGATGCTGATATTCGGTGCCGGCAGCGTCGAACTTCGCCTTGAACTCGCTGTCGAAAATCTCCTGAAAGATGTCCTTGAAGCGGCCGTCATAGGCCTTGAGGATGGTGTTCTTGGTCGACAGATAGACCGGCCATTTGCGGTCCAGGCCGTAATTGAAGCAGGCGCGGGCGAAGTCGCGGATCGAATCGTCGAGATTGTACATGCCCATGGCGACCCCCGAGGAGGGGAAGTCGAACACCTCATGCTCGATCACCTGGCCGTCCTCGCCCTGCCATTTGATGGTGAGCTTGCCGGGGCCGGGGACCTTGAAGTCGGTCGCCTTGTACTGGTCGCCGAAGGCGTGGCGGCCGACGACGATCGGATCGGTCCAGCCCGGGATCAGCCGGGGGACGTTCTCGATCACGATCGGCTCGCGGAAGACGACTCCGCCGAGGATGTTGCGGATCGTGCCGTTGGGCGATTTCCACATCTTCTTCAGGCCGAACTCCTCGACCCGGGCCTCGTCCGGCGTGATCGTCGCGCATTTGACGCCGACGCCGTGCTTCCTGATGGCCTCGGCCGATTCGGCCGTCACCTTGTCGTCGGTGGAGTCGCGATTCTCCATGCCGAGGTCGAAATAGAGCAGTTCGACGTCGAGATAGGGAAGGATCAGCCGCTCGCGGATCCATTGCCAGATGATTCGGGTCATCTCGTCCCCGTCCAGCTCAACGACGGGGTTCTTCACCTTGATCTTGGCCATTCGGCTCGCGCTTTCCCTTGGACGATGTGATTGCGGGCGCTGTAGGCGGGGACGGGGCGGGGATCAACCGGAGGGCTACCCCTCCCTGGAAGGGAGGGGTTGGGGGTGGGTAGGCGAGCGTAGCGAGACTTATCCGGAGTCGGAGTTTCGGCCGCCTTCGGCGGACCCACCCCCGGCCCCTCCCTTGCAGGGGGGGGAGGTTCGTCGCCCCGCGGTTGTAACGCGGCGCCCCCCCGCCTAAAGGCAAGCCCATGACCTCCCTCGAAAAGCCGGACCTGGTCACCACCAACGTACGCTATCGGATGCCGAGCGTGCATCCCGAAGGCCGCAAGTTCGTCGTCATCGCCGCCGCCATCACCCTCTTCTTCTGGGTGGTCGTGGAGTGGGAGATCGCCGGCTGGCTCTTTGCGGGCATCAGCCTCTGGGTCGCCGCCTTCTTCCGCGACCCGATCCGGACGACGCCCAAAGGCGAGGGCCTGATCGTCGCTCCGGCGGACGGAATGGTGACGATGATCGCCACCGTTCCGGCGCCGGCGGAGCTGGTCGGCGAGGACGGGCTTCCGCCCGGCCCGTGCATGCGGGTCTCGATCTTCATGTCGGTGTTCGACGTCCACATCAACCGCTCGCCGATCGCCGGCGAGATCAAGCGGGTCGTCTACATCGCCGGCAAGTTCCTCAACGCCGATCTCGACAAGGCGAGCGAGGACAATGAGCGCCAGCATTTCCTGGTCGAGGGACGCGACGGCCTGCGAATCGGCTTCACCCAGATTGCCGGCCTCGTCGCGCGCCGGATCGTCCCCTGGGTCAAGGCCGGCGATTATGTCGCGGCCGGCCAGCGCGTCGGCCTCATCCGCTTCGGAAGCCGGGTCGACATCTATCTTCCGGCCGGAACCTCGTCGCAGGTCCTGCTCGGCCAGCGCTGCATCGCCGGCGAGACGATCGTCGCCCGCGCCGGAGTCTCCGAGGCGCTGGAGGGCGTCGCCCAGTGAACGGGCCGGTTCGGACGGACCGGCCGCGCCGCGGGATCCCGCTCCGCACCATCGTCCCCAATGCGGTGACGGCCCTGGCACTGTGTTCCGGACTGTTCGGAATCAGGTTCGGGATCGGGGGCGAATGGGACAAAGCGGTGGCGGCGGTAGTCATCGCCGCCATATTGGACGGCCTCGACGGGCGGATCGCGAGGCTCCTCAACGGGCAGAGCCGCTTCGGCGCCGAGCTCGATTCGCTGTCGGACGTCACCGCTTTCGGAGTCGCTCCGGCGATCATCCTCTATTTGTGGGTGCTGGAGCCGCTGGCCGAGCAGGGCTCCGATTTCGAGCGCTGGACCCGCTACGGCTGGCTCTTCGCTCTGGCCTATGCGGTCTGCGCGGCGCTCCGCCTCGCGCGGTTCAACGCCAATATCGACTCGGTCGAGCAGCCCCACAAGAAAGCGGGCTTCCTGACCGGAGTGCCGGCACCCGCCGGGGCCGGGCTGGTGCTTTTGCCGGTCTACCTCTTCGAGTGGACCGGCGAGCCTCTGTTCCGCGAGACCTGGCTCGCGGCCCCCTGGGCCGCAATCGTCGGATTCCTGATGATCTCGAACCTCGCCACTTTCTCCTGGGGTTCGCTGCGCCTGCGCAGCCACGTCAGGCTTGGCGCTCTGGTCGTGATCGCTTTGGTGTTCGCGGCGCTCATCTCGGCGCCCTTCCCGACGCTCAGCGTCGCCGCTCTGCTCTACGCGCTGATGATCCCGTTCAGTATCGCGAGCTACGCGAAGGTCAGACGGCAGCGCTCGGCCGAGCCGGTCCGGACCGAGCCGCCGCCGGCGTAGCGCCGAGCTCGCCGCGAAGGGCGAGCAGGATTTCCGGCCAGTGGAGCCGCACGGTCACGTGGATCGCCACCAGGGCGGCGAGCAAGGCGAGGGTGAAGAAGAGCGCGGCAGCCAGGTAAATCACAGCCTTATCCCCTTACTTATCCACAACCGCCCAACGCTCGGAATCGCGATTTGATCCACATTGATCCGATACGATATTGAAACTCCATCATGTTCATGATGCGTTCGAGTGTCAAGCGAATAGAACAAAAGTCGTACTAGACCAAGCCGGGCTCGCCCGATCCCCTCCCTGGAAGGGAGGGGCTAGGGGTGGGTAGGCGAGCAAAGCGAGACTTCTTCTGACTCAGAGTCGGCCGCCTTCGGCGGACCCACCCCCAGCCCCTCCCTTGCAGGGAGGGGGGGAATGGGCCGCGGCTCTCTCGATCCCAAAGAAAAAGCCCCAGCCCTTTCGGGCCGGGGCTCTGCGGTGGCGGCGGGGAGGGGGGAGGGGGTGCCGATCACCGCGGGGGGGGTACATGCAGAACGTCCTCCCCCGCTTTGGGTTCCGAAAAATTTTCGAAATTTTGGATTGGGCGGATGGGAGCGAAAAAACGAAG
>DASVVM010000026.1:0-62213 GCA_036386555.1 Allosphingosinicella sp. | reverse complement strand
AGCCCGTCGTCGGAGAGCCTGACCCGGTCGCCCCCGGACAGGAAGAGCCAGCGCGACCCGTCCTCGCCGACGGCATGGCCGGGGTCGATATGGTTGGGGAGCTTCAGGTCGATGGGGTCGCTCCATGGCCCCTCGATCCGGTCCGCCCAGATGACGTAGCTGGTGTTGGGCGACGCCTTCACCGGAATGTAGAGGAAATAGCGGCCCTTGTGCCTGATCAGCTCGGGCGCCCAGACCGAGCCGATGTTGCGGGCGAGGGCGGCGGTGACCGGGCGCCAATTCACCAGGTCCCGACTGTGCCAGATGACGAGGCCCGGATAGGAATCGAAGGTCGAGAAGGTCATGTAATAATCGGCGCCATCCTTGAGGATGGTCGGATCGGGATGATCGCCGGCGACGACCGGATTGAGGAAGGTGCCGTTGCCGAGGTCCGCCTTGCGCTGGCCCTCGATGCCCCTTCCCCAGCGCGGCCCGTCAGGAGATCCGAGCGACGTTGACGCGCGTCCGCCCCGGGCGAGGAGCGGCGCCGGAAGGAGGACCGCCGCTCCGCCCGCCAGGGCCCCCGTGAGCGCGGTGCGGCGGTCGACCTTCATAAGGTGATCGTTACAATTTCACTCGGGCGCCGAACAGGATCGTGCGGCCGAAATGGTGATATTCGTAATTGCGGTTCGCATCGATGTCGGTCCAGCGGTCGCGATAGGTGTCGAGCAGGTTGACCCCCTCCAGCGACAGCTCGATCTGCTCGCTGATCTTGTAGCGGACCGAAGCGTCGAGGTTCCAGGTCGAGTTGTAGCCCTCGAAGACGTTGCCGGTGCCCGAATTCGCGTCGGCGAAGCGGCTGCGATAGCTTCCCGAAACACGGGCGCTGAACACATCGTCCTCGTAGTAGAGAGTGGCGTTGAACGCCTTCTTCGACAGTCCGAACAAGGTCCCCCGACGGGTCGCGGCGACATTGGGGCCGAAGGCGCAACTGGCCCCGACGCAGGTCGCCACGGTCGGTCCGGCGACGCTGTAGGTCGCGCTCGAGTCGATCAGCGTGCCGTTTACGATCCCGCCGAAATTGGAGAGGAAACCGGGCAGGAAGGTGAAGGGCGCCTGCAGCGACACTTCGACGCCCTTGAGGCTGGCGCCGCTACCGTTGCCGATCGAGTTGATCGTCCACAGCTGGCCTTCGGGATTGACCGCGGCCGGAGAGCTCGGCGGGATGACGGAGGTGGGAAGGCCGGTCGAGGCGAAGGTGCCCGAGCGGGTCTCCGCCACCGGGAAGCTCGCCACGTCCTTCTTGAAGAAAGCGACCGAGAAGATCGACTGGGGCCGGAAATACCATTCGAAGGCGAGGTCGTAGGCGGTGGCCCGGAACGGATCGAGGAACGGATTGCCGTAATTGACCCGATAGTTGAAGCCGTCGACCGATCCGCCCGGAGTCAGGTTGCCCAGGGTCGGCCGGGTGATGACGTCGGCGGCGGCCATCCGGATGATGAAATTCTCGGCCGGGAAGAGCGCGATGTTCACCGCCGGCAGCCAGTCGTCGTAGCTGCGCTCGACGGTGGCGAGGGCGCCGCTGGTGAGGCCCGTCGAAATCTGGTCGGTGCGGACGTAGCGCACGCCGGCATTGGCGGCGTAGCGAAGGCCGAGCAAGGTCCCTTCGACGTCGACCTGGAGATAGCCGCCCTTGACCTCCTCGACGACTCCGCGCGTGTTGCCGGCGTCTATGGCCGGGGTCCGGTTGTAGAGACCCGTGAACTCGGTTCCGGTGGCGAGATTGGGGATTAGCCACTGGGTGGTGGTTCCGGCCGGCTGCCCGGCCTTGCCGAGCTGGAACAGCTCGCCGAGCGCCGCCGTGACCGGGAAGCCGTAGACTGCGGACGGACCGAAGGCGGAGGTCGGCGAGCAGGTGATGGTTTTGAGCACGTTGTCGAGCCCGCCATTGCCGCAGACGATCGTGTCGCGGGTGAAGCCCTCGGTGTCGAAGCTGAAGCGGCGATAGACCCCGCCGAGCTTGACCCTGAAGCCGTCCGCCACGTCATATTCGGTGCGCAGCTGCACGGTCCGGAACTTGTTGACCGTGTCGGACGGCCGGTCGCGGATCTCGGCGAGCTGGAAGACGCCCGGTTCGGTGACGCTGGTCCCGAAGCTGAGCACCGGGCGGCGGGAGTCGGTATAATCGTAATGATAGCCCTGGGCGTCGCGGTCGTCGAAGACGAGGGTGGTCTCGACCGGAATGCTGGCGTCGGACTGGGAGAAGCCGCCGAGCAGGGTGAATCGGAACTTGTCGGTGATGTCCTGGTCCCAGGTCGCTCCGACCTGATAGAATTCAGTCTTGGAGCGGCGCAGATAATGCTCGGTCCGGACCCAGGCGTCGTTGAACGTGCCGCTGACGAGGTTGTTGGTCGCCGGATCGATCTGGAAATTGACCACGTCGATCGAGCGCTCGTTCGAGCGGAACAGCACCTCCGCCCATTTCTCCTCGCGAACCTCCTTGAAGCTCGAATAAAGGCCGTCGAGCGAGATCTTGGTGGAGTCGGTCGGGGCCCACTGGACGCTGCCGGTGATCCCGAGCCGCTCCCGGTCATGGCCGATCTCGCCGTAGCGCGGGATTCGCGGGTGGAAGGCGAGGGCGACCGAATCGCAGGCGGCGCTCTGGCGGTAGACCCCGCCGGCGTTGGAGGCACGCACCGTGCTGGTCGCATTGGTGTAGAAACAGGGCGTGCCGGCGACGGAATCGAACCGTGCCTGGGCCCAGCGGACGCTGTTGTTGCCGAGCTCGAGCGTGTCGGTCTTCTGATAGGCGGCGGAGATGGCCGCTCCGAACGTTCCGTCCGCCGACTTCCAGGAGAGCAGCCCGGCGACCCTCGGCCCGACATTCTTGCTGAGGTCGTTGTAGGACGCCTGCGCGGAGCCGACGAGGGTGAAGCCGCGGCGGCCGCCGAGCGGATTGCCGGTGTTGAGGTCGACCACCGCGCCCAGCGAGCCTTCGTCGAGGGAGGCTTCGGCGGTCTTGTGGACGACGATCGAGTTGAACAGCTCCGAGGCGAAGACGTTGAAGTCGAACGCCCGGTCGCGGTTGGCGCTGGCGCCGTCGGTGGAGGTGGCGACGGTCTCGAGGCCGTTGACCCGGACCCGGGTGAATTGTGCGCCGAGGCCGCGCACGGTGATCGCCCGGCCTTCGCCGCCGTCGCGCTGGATTGAGATCCCGGGGATTCGCTGCAGCGATTCGGCGAGATTCTGGTCGGGGAACTTGGCGATATCCTCGGCGACGATCGCGTCGACGGCGGAAACCGACTGACGCTTCACGTTGAGCGCGGACTCGAGCGAACGGCGGAAGCCCGTGACGACGATGTCCTCGGTCGTGGCCTCCGGTTCCGCGGTCGCGACGGTCTGGGTGCCGGTCTCCGGCACGGGAACGCCGGGGGCCGCGTCGTTCGGCTCGACGGGAGGCTGCTCCTCCGCTGCGGGCTGGTCGGCGCCCTGCGCGAAAGCCGGGGCCGCGAGGGTCAGTGCCAGCACCCCGCCGGACACGGCCCCAAGAATGCGCCTGATTGCCTGAGCGCGCCCGACATGCCGACCCGAAGCCATTGTTGAACCTCCCTGTTCCGCGGCATTTGCCGTCTGTCTATGACACCGGTGTCTAAAGCCGGCCAAAGGTGGGGCGCTAGGCCGCGATTCGGAGGGGGATTCGCCGTGGAACGCGGCGCGCTGACCTCTCCCAGGACCGCCCGGCTATGGCTGCCGGGTCGAACCTCCGGCTTGGTAAGTAACCGGTGTCATTTTCCTGCCCGCGCAAGCCGTCACTGTCAAGTGCGCATCCGAAATGACCGGGAGCGCGATCCCAAAGGCCTCAGGAGCCGGGCTGGATGTAGGGCGCGCGGGCGAACAGCTCGCGCTCCCAGCGGCGCGGGTCCTTCTCGGCGCGGCTCACCGTGTCGAAGACCATCGTCGAGCGATCGGGAAGGCGATATCGCGGCCAGGCGGGGACTCCGCCGGCATTGGGGTCGCCGGTCCTGGCGAGCGCGACGAAGGCCTTGATCATCCGAGCGCTCAGCGCCCGGGCGGCGGCGCCGGTGCCGGTGTAGGACCCCTCCGCGTCGAGCGTTCCGAAAGCCAGAGCGATGTCCATCGTGTGCGGTGCGCCGCGGCGGGGCTGGGTCGGCGACTGGAAGTCGAGCTGGTAGACCCAGGTCGGCGCCCCCGCTTGCGCCCGGGCGTCCGCTTCCATCACCTGGCCGGGCCAGCTGCGGCCCGCCGTGGTGGCGGCGTAGAAGATCCGCTCGGGCGACCAGTCCGGGAAGCGCCGCCGATAGTGCGAGACTACCCATTCCGGATGGATGTCGACCCGAAGCTCGGGGGCGATCCGCTCGGCGAGGTTGGTCCAGTCGAGGCTTCGCACCTTGTCGCTGTCCGGATCGATGAAGGCGCGGGTCTCGTCGCGCGTGTTGCCGAGGATCATCGGGATGGCGTTGGACTGGGGGTTCGGGTCCGGCCAGAACGGGTGGCGGGTCAGCCATTTCATGTCGAGTACCGGGCCCATATAGACCGCGCCGCCAAGGACCGGATCGGTCGCGGCGAGGCCTTCGACGAGACGTTCCGTGGGCAAAGTCAGGAGATCGGCCGGAGCCGCCTTCAGTGCGGCGAGATAAGCCCTGGCCCTGGCCGTGGCGTTGAGCGGGCCGGAGGCGGTCACCTGCTGGCCGCTCATCGTGATCGCTCGGTGGAACAGGCCCCTGGCGGCGGGCATGCCCATCATGGTGGCGATCTTGGCGCCGCCGCCGGACTGGCCGAAGACGAGGATTCGGCGTGGGTCGCCGCCGAACGCGGCTATGTTCTGCCTTATCCACTGCAGCGCCAGGATCTGGTCGAGCTGCCCGGCATTGCCGCTGTCCGGGAAACGCGCGTCGAGGCGGGCGAGGTAGAGATAGCCGAAGGCGTTGAGGCGGTGGTTGACGGTGACCACCACCACGTCGCCGGAACTCGCCAGATGGCGGCCGTCGTTGAGCGGATCGACCACGGATCCGGTCGAATAGGCGCCGCCGTGGATGTAGACCATCACCGGACGCCTGCCGCCTGCTTGCGCTTCCGGAGTCCAGACGTTGAGGAACAGGCAGTCTTCACTGGTCGGCTCGTAGCGATCGCCCCGTTGCGGGGAGGAGGGGCCGAAACGGGTCGCGGCTACGACGTCCCGGCCGGGAAGCGGCGCCCGCGGAGCCTGGAAGCGCGGGGCCACGCCGTAGCGAATTCCGCGGAAGACCGAGAGGCCGCCTTCGCGCGTGCCCCGGATCGGGCCGAGACTGGTCGCGACCGTCGGATCGCCCTGGGCGAAGGCGGGGGCGGCGGCGAGGGCCCCCGTGCCCGCGAGGAACAGCCGACGGCTGATCATCGCCGGACGTCCAGCCCGCCGGCCATGAACGCCTCGATGTCGCGCACTCCGAACAGGCTGAAATCGCCGGGCAGCGAGTGCTTGAGGCAGGTCAGCGCCAGGCCCGAATGAACCGTCCAGTCGAGGTCGCGTCCGGTCCGGACGCCGTGGAGGATCCCGGCGGCGAAGGCGTCGCCGGCACCGATCCGGTCGACGATCCCGGCCACGACCACTTCCTCGGTCTGCGCGGCGTCGTCGGGCGTGTCGATCCGCGCCGCGATCCGGTGGCGGTCGGCGTCGTCGACGTGCCGGGCGGTCGAGGCGATCATCTTCAGATTCGGGAAGGCGCCGAAAGCCGCCTCGGCCGCCTCGCGTCGACGGTCCGGACCCTCGCCGCCGAATTTCGCTCCGAGGAGCAGCGAGATGTCGCGATGGTTGCCGAACAATATCTGCGCCTTCACGACGAGCCGGGTGAGGATCGCCTTCGGATCGCTGTCCCAGGCTTCCCAGAGCTGGGCTCGGTAATTGCCGTCGAAGGAGATCGGGATTCCGAGCCGCGCCGCCGCCTCGGCCGCCGCGACCGCCGCCTCGGCCGAGCGCGGGCCCAGCGCGGGCGTGATACCGGACATGTGCAGCAGTCCCACCCCGTCGAGAAGCCGGTCCCAGTCGAAATCGGCCGCGGCGGCGCGGGCGAAGCTGCTGTCCTGACGGTCGTAGAAGATTTCGGATGCCCGAAGGCCGGCCCCCTGGGTGAGGAAATAGAGACCCATCCGGCCGGGCGTCCGCGCGACCCCGGAGACGTCGACGCCATGACGGCGGACCTCCCGAAGCGCGGCCTCGCCCAGTGCGTTGGCCGGCAGGCACGTCACCATCTTCACCTTGTGGCCGAGATTGGCCAAGGCGACCCCGACATTCGCCTCGGCGCCGGCGACATAGACGTCGAGGGCGGGTTTCTGAAGCATCAGCTCGCGCCCCGGCGCGGTCATGCGCAGCAATATCTCCCCGAAGCAGGCGATGGTGCCGGTCATCGCGCGAGCCAGCCCCCGTCGACCGCAAGGATGTGGCCATTGACATAATCGGAGGCGGCGGAGGCGAGGAAGACCGCCGCCCCTGCGAGGTCCGACGGCTCGCCCCAGCGTCCGGCCGGGATCCGCTCCAGAATCTGGCGGTTGCGGGTCTCGTCGGCCTGGAGCGCGGCGGTGTTGTTGGTGGCGATATAGCCCGGCGCGATTCCGTTGACGTTGATGCCCTTGGCCGCCCATTCGTTGGCGAGCAGCTTCGTAAGTCCCGCCACGCCGGATTTGGAGGCGGTGTAGCTCGGCACCCTTATGCCTCCCTGAAAGCTGAGCATCGACGCGATATTGACGATCTTGCCGCGCCCCTTCGCGATCATATGCCGGCCCGCCGCCTGGCACAGGAAGAAGACCGATTTGAGGTTGGTGTCGATCACCGAGTCCCAATCCTCCTCGCTGAAATCGACCGCGTCGGCGCGGCGTATGATTCCGGCATTGTTGACCAGGATGTCGAGCCCGCCCAGTTCCGCGAGGGTCTGCTCGACCACGTCCTGGACGGGCGCGATGGTGGAGAGATCGGCGGCCACGAGCGCGGCGCGGCGGCCGGCGCGGCGGACCAGCTCCGCCGTCTCGTCGGCGCTGGAGCGGCCGACCAGCGCGACGTCGGCGCCCGCCTGTGCGAGAGCGACGGCGAGGCCCTGGCCGATGCCGGTATTGGCGCCGGTGACGATCGCGACCCGGCCGGTGAGGTCGAAGAGGTTGGTCATTCTGTCTCCTTCACCGTCATCCCGGCGAAAGCCGGGACCTCGGGTCGGAAAAGCACCGCAGCCCATCCCGGCGAGGTCCCGGCTTTCGCCGGGATGACGATTGCGCGACCCATCACTGCAGCTGGCAGATGTCGAGGACGTTCATGTCGGTATAGTCCTGATTCTCGCCGGCCATCGCCCAGATGAAGGCATAGGCTTTGGTGCCGGCGCCCATGTGGACCGACCAGACCGGGCTGATCACCGCCTCTTCGTTGGCGACCGTGATCTGGCGGAGCTGGTCGCCCTGGCCCATGAAGTGGAAGACCCGGTCGTTCTCGCCGTCGAGCCCGAAATAGAAATAGATCTCGCTGCGCCGCTCGTGGATGTGGGGCGGCATCGTGTTCCAGACGCTGCCCGGCTTCAGGACGGTGAGGCCCATCACCAGCTGCGCGCTGTCGCACACGCCGGGGATGACGAGCTGGTAGATGGTCCGCTCGTTCGATTCCTCGAGGCTTCCGCGCTCGAGGGCATTGGCCTGGGCGATTCCGAGCTTGCGGGTCGCGAAGGCCTTATGCGCGGGGCAGGAGGCGAGATAGAAGCGCGCACCCGTTCCCGAGAAGAGCACGTCCTTCGCGCCCATGGTGACGTAGAGGCAGTCCATGTTCCCAAGCTCGAAAGCCTCACCGTCCACCGTGACCGTGCCAACGGCCTGGCTGACGTTGACGACGGCAAGCTCGCGCCGCTCCAGAAAGGGTTTCCCCACCGCCGAGGCGGGCTCGGCCTGCTCGGGCAGACGGACCTCCCCGCCGGCGACGACCACCCCGCCGATGACGAAGCGGTCGGCATGGGTGTAATTGAGGACGCACTCGCCCTCCCGGAACAGGTCCTCGATCAGGTAGCGATCGCGAAGCTCTTCGTTGGAGACGCACTCCATCATGTCGGGGTGGGTCGCGTAATAGGTGCGTTCGAACATGGGGGCTCCGGGTTAAGCGAGAGGGGATGTGGAAGCTGTCATCCCGGACCTGATCCGGGATCCACCTTCTTCCGGCACGACGCTCGAAGAAGAGAAGGTAGATGCCGGATCAAGTCCGGCATGACGAACGAAAGTGATCACGCGGCCACCGCCTTTGCCTCGTCTAGCCGGTAGGCGCGCTTGACCAGGCCATAGGTCAGCTCATGGGCGAGCTCGGCCGCCTCCCAATCGAGGAGGCGGCCTTCCGCGACGAGTCGGGCGAGGAAGGCGCAGTCGACCCGGCGGGCGACGTCGTGGCGCGCCGGGATGGACAGGAAAGCGCGGGTGTCGTCGTTGAATCCGACGGTGTTGTAGAAGCCGGCGGTCTCGGTCGTCATCTCGCGGAAGCGCCGCATGCCTTCGGGCGAATCGTGGAACCACCAGGCGGGGCCGAGCTTCAGGCATGGATAATGGCCGGCGAGCGGCGCCAGCTCCCGCGCATAGGCGCTCTCGTCCAACGTGAAGAGAATGATGGAAAGCCGCGCTTCGTCGCCGAAGCGGTCGAGAAGCGGCTTGAGCGCCCGGACGTAATCGGTCCGTGTCGGCATGTCGGCGCCCTTGTCGCGGCCGTATCGGCCGTGCAGCCGGCGATTGTGGTTGCGGAAGGAGCCTGGATGGATCTGCATCACCATCCCGTCCTCGACGCTCATCGCCGCCATCTCCGTCAGCATCTGGGCCCGGAACAGCTCGGCATCCTCTGCCGACCAGGTGCCGCCGACGATCCGCCCGAACAGCGCCTCCTTCTCGGGCTTCGCCAGGTCGGCGGTGAGAGCCGTCGGATGGCCGTGATCGGTGGCGGTGGCGCCGGCGGCGCGGAAGTCGGCCCGGCGCCGGCGGTGCGCGGCAAGATAGCCCGGCCAGCTCCCGACATCCTCGCCGGTCAGCTCCGCGAAACGGGCGAGAGCGGTCCGGAAATCTTCATGCTCGGGGTCGACGACCGCGTCCGGGCGGTAGGTGGTGACGACCCGTCCCGGCCAGCCGGACCGGCGGATCGCTGCATGGTGGCGGAGATCTTCGTGCGGGCCCTCGGTGGTGGCGAGAAGCTCGATGTTGAACGCGTCGAAAAGCGCGCGGGGGCGGAAGGCCGGGGTCGTCAGGGCTTGGTTGATCCGGTCGTAATAAAGGTCGGCGGTCGCCGCTTCGAGGGCGACGTCGAATCCGAACACCGAAGCGAAGACATGGTCGAGCCACAGGCGCGAAGGCGTTCCGCGGAAGAGATGATAGTGGCTCGCGAACAGCCTCCACGACTCGCGCGGATCCGCCTCGGAGGGACCGGACCGGCCGGGCACCCCCAGCCGGTCCAGCGGCACGCCTTGGCTATAGAGCATCCGGTAGAGATAATGGTCCGGCGCCAGGAGGAGCTCGGTCGCGTTCGACCATGGCTGATCGGTCGCGAACCAGGCCGGATCGGTGTGGCCGTGGGGGCTTACGATCGGCAGGCCCGCCACTTCTCCATATAAGGCCCGGGCAATCGAGCGGGTGCGGGGATCGGCCGGGAACAGTCGGTCCGGATCGAGCTTGAGGGGCCTCGGCATCTTCATCCCAACGCTTTTGGAGCCGGCAGTCTCCGCTGCCCTGTCATTCATCCGGTAACCGGTGTCATGAGAGAAAGCAAGCCGAGGCCCAGACATGCGTCACCGCGCCGGCGGTGCGACCGACCCTCGTTTCACGAGCCTCGACAGGAAGAGCGAGGGCTCCGCCACCTCCGCCTCCGAATCCGATTCGCCGGGCAGCAGCTTCAGGGCGGCGGCGCGGGCCATGGAGACGATCGGCCAGCGCACGGTCGTCAGTGGCGGCCAGATATGGCCGGCGATCGGCGTATCGTCGAAGCCGATGATCGACAGCTCCTCGGGCACTCCGATCCCGCGCTCGCGCGCGGCATGGACGACCCCGGCGGCCATCTCGTCGTTGCTGGCGAAGATCGCGGTCGGACGCGGGGAAAGGTCGAGCAGCTTCTCGGCCGCCGCGATGCCCGATTCGAAGGTGTAATTGCCCTCGGCGATGAGGCTGCGCGGGAGCTTGATCGACGCGGCCGCAAGGGCGTCCTCGAATCCGCGGCGGCGCTCCGTCGCCGATCGGAATCCGTGCGGTCCGGCGATGAGCCCGAGCATCCTGTGGCCCTGGGTGATCAGGAACTGGACCGCTTCGGCGACGGCCTCGCGATCGTTGGAGGCGACCATGTGAGCGGGATCGTCGAGCTCCGCGGACCCCATCCGGACGTAGCGGCAGCCGACCTCGTCGCAGAGCCGGGCGATCGCGTCATTCTCCGAGACCGGGGGGAGGATGACGACTCCGTAGGGGCGCTGGCGCTCAAGGAAATGGCGGACGTCGTCCATCAGCGCTGAAGAGCCGCGGTCGACGGGGCGAACGACCATCGCGAAGTCGGTGCCCTGGAGCGCTTCCAAAATTCCCTGCTGAACATTGAGCACCATCTGCCCGTTGGGATTGTCGTGGAGCAGGCCGATCAGGAAATTCGTTCGCAGGGCCAGGGCGCGAGCCTGCGGGTTGGGCACGTAGCCGAGCTCCCGGATCACCTCCAGCACCCGCTTCCTCGTCTCGTCGTTGAGCAGGGTCGAGCGGTTGATGACCCGGCTCACCGTCTTCTTCGACACCCCGGAGAGCCGGGCGACGTCGTTGATCGTCGGCTTGCCCGATCGGCGCCGGCCGTTGCTGTCTTCCGCCTTGCTGCTCACGCCACTCTCCCGTCGACCGCGAATAGCCGACCCGCCGCCCCGGCAAAAGCCGCTTCCGCTTGTGGCCCTCGCCGGCAACAGCTATGACACCGGTTACCGACATGACTCAAGCCGACCTTCTCGAACCCGCGGCCGCAAGCCGCGACCTGCTGCGGCTCGCCCCGGGCGACGATGTCGCCGTCGCGCTTCGCGCGCTGGAGCCGGGCGAGATAGTGGGCGGCGGCGACTCGGCGCTCGAGGTCCTGGCGCCCATACCGTTCGGACACAAGCTTGCGCTTCGCGACCTGCCGGCGGGAACGGAGGTGCGGAAGTTCGGCTGGCCGATCGGAATCCTCACTGCACCGGTCCGCGCCGGCGAGCATGTCCATTCGCACAACCTCTCCACGCGCCTCGGCGGCGTCGAGGGATATGACTACCAGCCGGCAGCGGCCGAACCGGCCGGCGAGGCCCGGCCGCTCTCCTTCCGCGGCTATAAGCGCGGCGACGGCCGAGTCGGCACCCGCAACGAGGTGTGGATCCTGCCGACGGTGGGCTGCGTCGCCCGAACGGCTTCCAAGATCGCGAACATTGCCCATACGCGCCATTCCGGCGCGGTCGACGGAGTCCATGCCTTCGCCCATCCCTTCGGCTGCTCGCAGCTCGGCGACGACCTTGCGGCGACCCGATCGATACTTGCCGCGCTGGCCTGCCACCCCAATGCCGGCGGAGTGCTGCTCGTTGGCCTCGGCTGCGAATCCAACCAGCTGGACCGGCTGCTCGACGAGATTCCGCAGGGGTTGCGCGGCCGCGTGCGAACGTTGCGCGCTCAGAGCGCCGGCGACGAGATCGAGGAGGGGCTGGAGCTCGTGGACGCCCTCGTCGCGACAGCCTCGCTGGCGCGGCGCCAGGAGGCCGGGCTCGGGGAACTGGTGCTCGGCCTCAAATGCGGGGGCTCGGACGGCTTTTCCGGACTCACCGCGAACCCCCTGGTCGGGCGGATGGCCGATCGGGTGATCGGCGCCGGCGGCGGTGCCATCCTCAGCGAGATCCCGGAGATATTCGGCGCTGAGCGCCTGCTCATGGCGAGGGCGCGCGACCGGGCGGTGTTCGAGGCGATCGTGGCCGTCGTCAACGACTTCAAGCGCTACTTCCTGGCCCATGGCGAGCCCGTCTCGGAAAATCCTTCGCCCGGAAACCTGGCCGGTGGAATCACCACGCTGGAGGAGAAGTCGCTGGGGGCGGTGCAGAAGGGCGGACGAAGCCCGGTGGAGGACGTGCTCCGCTACGGGCAGAGGGTCAGGCGCCGCGGCCTCAGCCTCCTCGAGGCGCCCGGCAACGATGCCGTCTCCTCCACGGCCCTGGCCGCGGCCGGGGCGAACTTGATCCTCTTCACCACCGGCCGCGGCACTCCGCTCGGCTTCCCGGTACCGACCGTGAAGATCGCGTCCAACAGCGCGCTCGCCGCCCGCAAGGGCGGCTGGATCGATTTCGACGCCGGCGCGGCGCTTCAGGACGGCCTCGAGCCGGTCGCCGAAAGGCTGGCGCAGCGGATCGCCGCCATCGCTTCCGGCGAGGAGACCGCGGCCGAGCGAAACGGCGAGCGGGAGATCGCCATCTGGAAGCGGGGCGTGACCCTGTGACGGCGACGGGCATTGTCCATTTCGGCCCGGGTGCCTTCCACCGCGCGCACCAGGCCGACTTCGTCGACCGGCTGCTCCCGCACGACCCGCGCTGGGGGATCGCGGCCGTCTCCCTGCGCTCCGCAGGAACGGTCGAGTCTCTGAAGCGGCAGCGGGGACGCTACACGCTGGCGATACTCGACTCGGAGACTCGCTTTCGAACCCTCCATGCGCACACCCGCTTCTACGGACCGGGCGACGGCAAGGGGGTGAGGGATATCCTCGGCGAACCTCAAGTGAAGATCGTCTCCAGCACCGTGACTGAGAAGGGATATTGCCTGGCCGGCGACGGCACGCTCGACATCGCCCATCCGGACATCGTCCACGACCTCGCCCGGCCGGAGGCTCCGCTGAGCCTGGTCGGGTGGCTTGCACTCGGCCTCAAGGATCGCCGCGACTCCGGCCTGCCGCCCTTCACTCCGCTGTGTTGCGACAACATGGTCTCGAACGGCCGCAAGCTTGGCGCGGCTGTGGTCGAATATGCGGCGCAGCTCGATCCGGCACTCGCCCACTGGATCGCAGGCGAAGCGGTCTTCCCGGACACGATGGTCGATTCGATCACGCCTGCGACCGACGAGCGCCTGAAGGCGATGGTGCGGCAGCAAGGCTATGACGACGAAATTCCCGTCAGCCGGGAAGCCTATGCCGCCTGGATCATCGAGGACGTTCTTCCGGCCGGCTCGCCGGACTTCGCCGGCGCGGGGGCTGTGTTGGCTGCGGACGTGCGCGCGTGGGAAAAGGCCAAGCTGCGGATCCTCAACGGGGCCCACTCGACCCTGGCCTATCTCGGATTGCTCGTCGGTCACGAGACCGTCGCCGAGGCGATGGCGGATCCCGGCCTGGCGAGGTTCGTCGAACGGCTGATCCGGGAGGACATCGTGTCGACCCTGGAGCCGTCGCCGCTCGACCTTGGCGCCTATGCCGCCGAGATCCTCCAGCGCTTCCGCAATCCGGCTATCCATCACAAGCTGTCGCAAATCGCCTGGGACGGGTCGCAGAAGCTTCCATACCGGCTGCTCGACGCGGTCGCCGACGCGCGCTCGGCGGGCCGGCCGGTCGATCGGCTGGCCGTACCGATCGTGGCCTGGACGCTCTTCATCGCGCGTCAGGCGCAGGCGGGTGTGCCCATCGTCGATCCCTTGGCCGAAACGCTTGCCGGGATAGGGCTGGGCGGCGACGTGGACGCCTTCCTGGCCCTGCCGCAGATATTCCCGCCGGCGCTGGCGAACGACTCCGTCTTCCGCGGCGCCCTTCGATCCGCCGCCATCCGGATGCGCGAGGAGGGACCTCGCGCCCTGCTTGAGGACGAGCTCGCCCATGCCTGACTTCGACCGAATCCTGACCGCCGCTCCGGTCATCCCAGTCCTCGTCATCGACCGAATCGAGGATGCGTTGCTGGTGGCCCGGGCGCTGGTCGAAGGCGGCCTGCCCGTCCTCGAGGTAACCTTGAGGACCCCGGTGGCGCTGGACGCGATCCGGGCGATGAAGGCGGTCGAGGGCGCGATCGTAGGAGCGGGGACGGTGCTGAATCCGGACCTTTACGAAGCCGCGGTGGAGGCCGGCGCGGAATTCGCGGTCAGCCCGGGCCTCACGGACCGGCTCGCGGAGGCGGCGGGCGCCGGCCCGGTCCCGTTGCTGCCGGGAGTCGCCTCGGCCGCGGACATCATGCGCGCGCTCGACCAAGGTTTCTCGCGCCTGAAATTCTTCCCCGCCGAAGCCGCCGGCGGGCTCCCCGCGCTCAAGGCTTTCAGCGCCGTTTTCGGCGGGGTGAAATTCTGCCCGACGGGCGGGATCACGCTGGCCAGGGCGCCGGAATGGCTGGCGCTCGATTCGGTGCTCTGCGTCGGCGGGAGCTGGCTCGTCCCGTCGGGCCAGGCCACCGACCCGCAGGCGATCCGGACTCGCGCCGAACGCGCGCGAGCCCTTTGGACTTAGCCGAGGACGACGAACTGAGCCCACACAGAGTTGCGGATGACACCGGTTTCCTCTAGACTCGATCGAAAGAGAGCATGAGAGGTCCCGGGGTGAATCTGCTGACTGAAGATCCGGCCGCCGTCGCCGGCCGCTTCCTTTCCGCGCGGCGGCAGGCGGGAGGCCTCGCCGCCTATCCGGGAGACTTTCCCGAGACCCTGGAGGGGGCCTATGCCGTCCAGGACGCCGCCATCTCCGATTGGGGAAAGCCGGTGCTCGGCTGGAAGGTCGGCCGGATCAACCCGCCTTATTCCGAGCGCTTCGGCGCCGACCGGCTGACCGGGCCCATCTTCACCGCGGAGCCGGCCGGGGCGGACGGAGGCGGCCCGGACATGCCGGTCTTCGCCGATGGCTTCGCGGCCGGCGAAGCCGAGTTCCTGCTGCGCATCGGCCGGGCACCGCCGTCCGGGCAGACGCGGTTCACTCTGACGGAAGCGGCCGCCCTCATCGACTCGGTCCATGTCGGGATCGAGATCGCCAGCTCGCCCCTGGGCAGCATCAACGAGATCGGTCCGATCGCCGTCATCTCGGACTTCGGCAACAATAACGGCCTCGTGGTCGGCCCCGAAATCCCCGACTGGCGCTCGAGCGGCTTCGAGGAATGGCCGGTGACGCTCCTGATCGACGGCATTGAGACGGGCTCGGGACGGGCCTCGGCCTTTCCCGACGGAGCAATCGGAGCGGCGCGTTTCCTGCTGGAGCTGATGGCGAAGCGGGGAATAGTCCTGGCGCCGGGTCAGTGGATATCGTCCGGCGCCGTCGGGGGCGTCCACGAGGCCCGGCCGGGCCAGCGTGTCGAGGCCCGGTTCGCAGATCGTTACACCGTCGCCTGCACCCTTTGCCCGGCGCGGCCGGAAGACTGACCGTCATGCCGGACTTGATCCGGCATCCACCTTTTCTTGCAACGGTCGGCTGAAGAAGGTGGACGCCGGATCAAGTCCGGGGTGACGATTGCCCACCTAATGCGCCCACTCGGCGGTCAGCTTCTCCGCCCGTTTGCCGTCCCACTTGATCTCGAGCTTGCGCTGCTTCGGGTCGTAAAGCTCGTAGATGACGAGTCCGTCAGTCTGGCGGCTCTCGATGACCCGGGCTGCCGCGAAGCCGTCCGCGGCACTGCGCACCGCCTGCGGCGCGACGGCGAGGGCGATGTCGCGCTGAGTCTCGACGACCTTCCATCGGGCGCCTTGCCGGACGATGTCGAACTCGACTTCCGAGCCGTCGGCGAGCCTGCCGCCAATGTCGAAATATTCGCGGCCGTCCCGGATTTCGGCCTCGGCCTCGGCGGGAACGAAGCCGGGCTGCGACTGCGCCGCGGCGGCCAGCACTTCCGGTGGGACCTGGGCGAGCGGCACGTCCCGCTTGCCGGAGGTGACCACCTTGTTCGCCGCCGGATCGGGCTCCGGCGGCGCCGCGGCGGGGCCGCAGGCGGCCAGCGCGAGAAGGGCGGGCATCAGCAAGATGAATCTCATGTTTTCGGCTCCCCGGCTGACTCTTCGCCGCTGGAGCCGATTGTATATGACACCGGTTTCCTCTACAAGCTTTGCCGAAGGTGCCAGAAGGCATCGCGGAGGATGTAGGAATGGCCGAGACTATCGCGGAGGGCGCGCCTTCGCGCGCGTCCAAATTCACTGGCGGGCGGGTGCGCTGGGGGATTTGCGCCCTGCTCTTCTTCGCCACGACGATCAACTATATCGACCGCCAGATGATCAGCGTCCTCAAGCCGACGCTGCAGGACGAATATGGCTGGGACGAGACCACCTACGCCAACATCGTCTTCTCCTTCCAGCTCGCCTACGCGATCGGCTACGTCCTCTTCGGGCGGCTGATCGACAAGCTCGGCGCCCGCTTCGGCTATTCGCTCGCCGCCACCATCTGGGGCCTGGCCGCGATGGCGCATGCGCTGGCCAACAACGCCACCCACTTCATGATCGCCCGCTTTGCGCTCGGCATCGGCGAATCGGGCAACTTTCCGGCCGGCGTGAAAGCCGTGGCCGAGTGGTTTCCGAAGAAGGAGCGCGCCTTCGCGGTCGGAATCTTCAACGCCGGCGCCAATATCGGCGCCATCCTCACTCCGCTGATCGCGCCTTTCCTGGTGATGTGGTTCGGCTGGCGGGTCGCCTTCCTCTTCACCGGGGCGATCGTCTTCCTCTGGGTCGTCATCTGGTGGACCGTCTACCGCCGCCCCCGCGAGAAGACGAATCTGTCTCCCCAGGAGCTCGCCTATATCGAGAGCGACCCGGCCGACGCTCCGGGCGACGTCAAATGGCTGCCCTTGCTCCGCCATCGCCAGACCTGGGCCTATGCGATCGGCAAGTTCATGATCGATCCGATCTGGTGGTTCTTCCTGTTCTGGCTGCCCAGCTTCTTCGCCCAGGAGCATGGGCTCAACCTGCTCACCTTCGGGCTGCCGCTGGCGGCGATCTACATCATCTCGGACGTCGGGAGCGTCGGCGGCGGATGGCTTTCGTCCAGGCTCATCCATCGCGGCTGGACCGTCAACAAGGCGCGCAAGACGGCGATGCTCGTCTGCGCTTTGTGCGTCCCGCCGGTGATGCTCGCGCCCGGAGTCGAGAGCGTATGGGGCGCGGTGCTGCTGATCGGCCTCGCCACCGCGGCTCACCAGGGCTTCTCCGCCAACCTCTACACGATCCCGTCCGATCTCTTCCCGCGCAAGGCGGTGGGCGCGATCATCGGCATCGGCGGAACGATCGGCGCGGTCGGCGGAATGTTCATGGCCAAGTTCACCGGCTGGGTCCTGGACGCGACGGGCAGCTACATGCCGATGTTCGTCATAGCGGGATCTTCCTACCTGGTGGCTCTGCTCGTCATCCATCTCCTCGTGCCGCGGATGGAAGAGGCGAGGCTGGGCGACGCTTAATTCCTCCCCCGGCTTGTCTGGGGGAGGGGGACCGCGCGAAGCGTGGTGGAGGGGTAATTCGGCCTCTGCGTTGCCCCTCCACCAGGCTTCGCCTGGTCCCCCTCCCCGAGCAAGCTCGGGGAGGAATTGATGAGACGAGGCTCTCGCCATGCCCACAGATCCAGCTTTCTACCTTTTCGCCATCCCTGCCGTCGTCCTGATCGGGCTGGCGAAAGGCGGCTTTTCCGGTCTGGGCGCGCTCGGCACGCCCTTGATGGCGCTCGGCATGGCGGACCCGGTCCGCGGCGCCGCCATCCTTCTTCCGATCCTGATCGTCCAGGACCTCGTCGCGGTCGCTGCGTTCCGGAAGAGCTGGGACCGCTCGGTGCTCGCGGCAATGCTGCCGGGCGCAGTGGTCGGAATCGGCCTCGGCTATCTGCTGGCGGCGAAGATATCCGCGGCGGGGGTCATGGCGGCGCTCGGCGCCATCTCGATCCTTTTCGGCGCCTATCGGTTGTGGATCGAGCGCGGCGGGCGGATCGGCGCCTCATCCGCTTCGCCGCCCTGGGTCGGCAGCCTGTTCGGAATCGCGACCGGCTTCACCAGCCAGATCGCCCATGCCGGCGGGCCGCCCTTCCAGATGTGGGTGATGCCGAAGCGGCTCGACCGCGACGTCTTCGTCGGCACTTCGGCGATCTTCTTCGCCATCGTCAACTGGATCAAGGTGCCGGCCTATCTCGCGCTCGGCCAGTTCACCAAGGAGAATGCGATCGCCACGGCGGTGCTTCTTCCCATCGCCGTGCTCGCCAGCCTCGCGGGGGTGAGGCTGGTGCGCAGAGTGGCCACGGAGAGGTTCTACACGATCGTCTACATGCTCATGATTGTCGCGGGCGCGAAGCTGCTGTTCGACGGCCTCGGCCTGGGCTGATGACACCGGTATCATGGCCTGCTAAGGGGTTGGAATGATTAGTTCCGCCCTCGTCGCCCTCGTCGCCGCTGCTTCCCCCGCGAAGGAGCTCGTCGCCTTTCCCGGCGCCGAAGGCGCTGGGCGGCTTGCCGCGGGCGGCCGGGGCGGGCGGGTGATCCGGGTGGTCAATCTCGAGGACAGCGGCCCCGGTTCGCTTCGGGCGGCGATCGAGGCGAAAGGGCCCCGCACGATACTGTTCGACGTCGGCGGCACGATCCGGCTGAAGAAGCCGCTCGTCCTGCGCAACGGCCAGGTGACCGTCGCCGGCCAGACCGCTCCGGGCGGCGGGATAACCGTACGCGACCGGGTCTTCGAGATCGCCGCGGACGACGTCGTGGTCCGCTACATCCGCGCCCGGCTCGGCGACGAGAGCCGTGTCGAAAGCGACGCCTTCACCATCAGCCGCGGCCGGCGGATCGTCGTCGACCATGTCTCGGCGAGCTGGTCGGTCGACGAAACCCTGTCGGCAGGCGCCCCCTACAAGGGGCCCGAGGACGATCTGCGCGACGTCACGGTGCAATGGTCGATCATCTCCGAATCGCTCAGGAAGTCGGCGCATGCCAAAGGCGAGCACGGCTACGGCTCGCTGGTGCGCGGAGCGCACGGAGCGAAGATGAGCTTCCACCACAATCTGTGGGCGCACCATACGGCGCGAATGCCCCGTCCCGGAAACTACCTGCCGCCGTCCAGGGACAATGTCGGCCCGTTCTACGACTTCCGCTCCAACGTCTTCTACAATTGGGGCGGGAGCCATAGCGGCTACAATGCCGACGAGGGGGAGAAGGCGTCCCGCGCCGCCTATAATTTCATCGACAATTATTATCTGCGCGGACCCGATTCGAAGAAGCCGGTCGCCTTCGACGAGCGCAACCCGATCGCCCGGGCCTGGTTCGCCGGGAACGCGATGGACGGGAAAATTCCCGACGACCCCTGGAGCCTGGTCTCCGGCCGCAACGATCCGGACTACCGCCTGGCGGGTCCGCTGGCGGTCGGTCCGGTGGCGCGGGATCCGGCTCCGAGAGCCTACGAGCGGGTGCTCGCCGATGCGGGCGCTTCCCTGGTTCGCGATCCGGCCGACGCTCGGGTGGTGGCGAGCGTTCGAGCGCGCAGCGGCCGCCATATCGACAGCCAGGCCGAGGTGGGCGGCTGGCCCGAGCTGGCGTCCGGGTCCCCGTGGACCGACTCGGACGGCGACGGAATGCCGGATGGCTGGGAAACCAGGCACCGCCTCGACCCGCGCAATCCCGCCGACGGCAATGCCGACCGCGACGGCGACGGCTATACCGAGCTGGAGGAATGGCTGAACGCGTTGGTGGAGCTGGCGCGGGGCTCCCGATAGCGTCATCCCGGATCAAGTCCGGGATGACGGCTGTCCGAACCCTAGAAGATCACCCGAACGCCCGCAGTGATGATCCGACCGGTGCTGGCATAGGTCTGGGTGACCGGGCTGGCCTCGTACATGGTGCGGTATTGCGGCTCGTTGGTCAGGTTCCGGCCCTCGAGCGTCAGCTTGACCTCGTCGGTGAGGCTCCAGGCGAAGGCCGCGTCGATGTTGAGCGTGTTCTCGGTGAAGCCGAAATCTCCGATCACCGGAGCGTTGCAGGCCGCTCCGCCCGTGCCCGTGTTCACTCCCACCGAGCAGGTGCCGGTCGCGAGCGGGAAGCGGTTGACGTAGCGCTGGCGGTACGCGCCCGAGACCCGGGCCGAGAAGGTGTCGTTCTCGTAATAGACGGTCGCGTTGAAAGAGTGCGGGGAGGTGTTGAGGAAAGGGCCGGTGGCGAAGGTGTTCTGCGCCGTCGGAGTCGTGCCCGTCCGCGTCGTGTTGAGGACGGTGCTGGTGAGATAGGTCAGCTTGGAATCGATGTAGGTGTAATTGGCGGTGATTCCGAAGTTGCGGAACATGTCGCCCAGGAATTCGAAGTTCGATTGGACGTTGACCTCGAGGCCCTTGATCGTCCCGCCGGGAGCGTCCTGGAACTGGCGGATCGCCCAGACTCCGCCGGCCTGGGTATAGGCCTGGAGCGTCGGGCTGGTCATCGCGGCGACGACCTGCTCGTAAACCTCCGGCTCGAACACGGTGTCGAGCGGCGCCTCGCCCGCAAGCTGCTGCGGGAAGGACTTCAGGTCCTTGTAGAAGAGGGCGATTCCGATGAGGCCGCTCCGGCCGAAATAGCGCTCGAAGCTGAGGTCGAGATTGGTCGAGCGGAACGGGCTCAGATAAGGGTTGCCCACGGTGACAGTCGGGGCGGTGGTGGCGTTAAGCCCGCTGGCGAAGCTCGTCGTTCCGGGAGTCAGATTCTGCAGCATCGGCCGGGCCATGGTCTTCGACGCGGCGAAGCGCACCAGGAAGTCCGGAGCGGCCTCGTAGACCGCGTTCAGCGACGGCAAATAGTCGGTGTAGCTGTTGTTCGCAGTCACCGGCAGGCCGAGCACGCCGTCGGTGGCCCCGACGTTGCCGCGGCCGGTGACCCGGGTCCGGGCCACCCGAAGGCCGACGTCGCCGCGGAGCGGACGGCCGAACAGGTCGAACTTGTAGTCGAGCTGGACGAATCCGGAGAGGTCCTTCTCCGTGATCGAGTTGCGCTGACGGCCGTCGACTATGGCGCGATAATCGCCCCACCGGTTGATGCAGTTGCAGTCGATCTGGAAATACTGGCGGAAGGCGTTGAGATCCGGGGCGTAGAAGCTGGTCGGAGTGCCCTGCGAGACGGTCAGGCCCTGCCCGAAGCCGACGGCCTGGCCGAGATCGGTGATCTGGAGCCCGGCTTCCCTCAAGGTCGGGTTGATCGCCTCGATGTCCTGGTTGCGGCGGCCCTGGTCGCTGTCGAAATCATATTGCTTGTAAGTGCCGCCGAAGCGGAGGGTGAAGTCGTCGTTCATGTCCCAGGCGAAGTTGAGGCGACCGACCTTGAATTCGTTGTCGACCAGGGTGTTGATGTACCGGATCGCCGAAAGCCCCTTCACCAGGGACCATTGGGTGGGGTCGGCGACGTCGAAGCCGGGGTTGAACACCGGCATGATCCCATCGCCGCGCTCGTCATAGGTGTAGCCATCGCGGTCGATGGCGTTGAACTCGGCGAACAGGCCGGTGCCGCGGAACTTCGACTTCGACCAGCCGGCGGTCCCGTCCATCCGGAAAGCGTCGGTGAATTCGTGGGTGAGGTTGACGGTGCCCTGCTTGAAGCTGGTCTGGCCCATCTGGGAGTCGGCGGAGCTGCGCCAGTCGACGTCGTCCAGAACCAGATATTCGGCCTGACCGGCGGCGTTGACGCTGGCTTGGCGGACCTTGGTGTTCGGGCGGCCGATCAGCTCGTTGTAGAAGCCGGTCTGGTTCGCGGTGGGGACGAAGCCGACCGACTTGGGATTGTTGTAATAGTCGAACGGATTGAGGTTGTTCGGATTCTGGCTGTTGAGGAAGCCCGGAAGGACCGCCCCGCCGTACAAGGCGGCGCCGCAATCGGTCGACGCGCTCGGAACGCAATTCGGGTAGAGGGCGACCCGGTCGGCATTGCCGTTGGCGGTGCCCGGCGCGCGCAGGCCGGCCGCACCGGTCAGCTGGGCCCTGGCGTTGGTGCCGTTGCGGTTGAGGCCGACGGGCGTGATCGCGTAGGTGTTGTTGTCCTGGCGGAAGCGCGAATAGACTCCGTCGACGACGATCTCGGTCCGGTCGGCCGGGCGCCACTGGGCGGTGAGGGTTGCCCCGAGACGATCGTAGGACAGCTCCTGGCGGCCGATCGAGGGAAGCGCCGGAATGATCGTCGTCGGGCTGAGCAGGGCGTAGGCGGCCGGATCGGAGCCGAAGGTCGCCCCGGTGCCGCCCGGCCGGGCGAAGCCGAAGATTCCGGGATTGCCCGCTGCGATATTATTGGTGCCGGCGATCAGCGAGTTGCGGTAGAGATATTCGAACGCTCCGATGCTGCGCTGGTAGCGGTCGATCTGCTGCCGCTGGTCCTGCCAGGCGATCGACCCCAGGATCCCGAAAGTGTCGCCGAGGCGCTTGGAGAAGAGCGCGGTGAGGCGCGGATTCCAGGTGCCGCCGTTCTCGCGATACTCGGCTTCGGCGCCGAGGGCGATCCGGTCGGTCTTGAAGGCGAGCGGGCGGCCGGTGACGAGATCGATGATCGCGCCGAGCGAGCCCTCGTCATTCGCCGCCGAAGTTGTCTTGGTCACGGTTATGCCGCCGAACAGCTCGGAGGCGAAGGTGTTGAAGTCGAAGCCGCGGCTGCGGTTCGCGCCCGAGTCGGAAGCCCCGTTGCCTGAGACCGCCTGGGCGTCGGCGCCGTTCAGGCGCACCATCTGGAAGTCGCCGCCGAGGCCTCGAACGGTGATCGAGCGGCCTTCGCCATTGTCGCGGTCGATCGAGACGCCCGGCAGGCGCTGGATGGATTCGGCAAGGTTGGCGTCGGGAAAGTCCGCAATGTCCTCGGCCGTGATGGCGTCGATGATCTGGTTGGAGCGGCGCTTCTGGCTGAGCGCGTTCTGAAGCGAGGCGCGAAAGCCGGTGATGACGATCTCCTCGCCGGACGCTTCCTCGGCCGCCCCCGTCGTCGCCGCACCGCCGTCGGCAAGGGTCTCCTCCGCGGTATCCGCGTCGGCCGGCGTCCCGGCGACCGGCGGGTCCGCGGGTAGCTGACCGGCCTGAGCGACGGGCGCCGGCTCTGGAGACGCGGTCTGCGCAGCCGCCGGGCTGGCCGCGATCACGGCGAGGGCCATCGCCCCGGAGGACGCAGTGCAAATGAATCCGGCTTTGACAGTGAGAGCCAATTGAACCTCCGTCTCCTGGTGACCTGCCGGGATTCCGGTCAGGCATAGAAATTGATACCGGTGTCATTCCGCTTGGCGGCAGGGTCGATTCGCCTTCAAAAAACGCCCTTCCCCGAGAGAAGGGAAGAAGCGCGACGCCACCCGCCCGGCCAAAAAAATGTTACCGGTGTCAAAGGCTTATAGCCGTTCCTCGGGGGGCTCCGCAAGACCCGCGACAGAAACGCCGCTCAGTCGGCCGCGCAGGTCGATCTGACGAAATCGGCATGGAGGGGAAGCAGGTCCGCCTCCTTGCGCGACTGGCGCCTCGCGGAGTCGATGAAAAGGGCGAGCTCCTGTCCGGTCGGCTGGTCCGCGAGCGGATGGTAGGCGCGGGGACGCAGGCCCTGGCCGTACATGACCTGGAGCCAGCTGATCTCGTTGAAAAGCTCCGTGTTGTAGCGGACGATCCCCCCGTGGGATTCGAACAGTGCGATCTTGTGGGCGAGGCTGTCCGGGAGCTTCATTTCGCGGCAGCGGCGCCAGAATTCCCCGTCCCGCCGGTTCAGGCAATAGTGGAGCATGATGAAGTCGCGGACCGCTTCCCATTCGAAGTCCGACTGGGCGTTGAACTCTGCGATGTCGACCTCGTCGAAGCTGTGCGTCGGGAAGAGTGCGAGCAGGCGCGCGATGCCGCTCTGGATGAGATGGATGCTGGTCGATTCGAGCGGCTCGAGGAAGCCCGCGGCAAGCCCCAGCGCGACGCAATTCTTCTTCCAGATCTGCCGCCTCTTGCCGGCCCGGAAGCGCAGCCGGAGAGGCTCGGCCAGCGCTTCGCCGTCGAGATTGGCGAGCAGGATCTCCGCAGCCGCTTCGTCCGACATATGGTCGCTGCAATAGACGTGGCCGTTTCCGGTCCGGTGCTGGAGCCCGATCCGCCACTGCCAACCGGCGTCCCGAGCGGTGGAGCGCGTGTAGGGCGTGAGCGGCTCGACCCGGGCGCAGGGGATTGCGAGCGCCCGGTCGCAGGGGAGGTAGCCGGACCAGTCCTCATAGCCGCTGCCGAGCGCCCCCTCGATCAGAAGTCCGCGAAAGCCGCTGCAATCGATGAACAAATCCCCTTCGACGCGCTCGCCATTCTCCATGACCAGGGCCTCGACGAAGCCGGTCTCGCCGTCGAGAACGACCGAGCCGATCTTCCCTTCGGTGCGTTTGACGTCATTGGCCTCGGCGATCCGGCGCAGGAAGCGCGCATAGAGGCTGGCGTCGAAATGGTAGGCGTAACCGAAGCCGGTGGGCTGACCATTGACGTGGGCGGGCAGCGGGCCGAAGCGGTTCTCCATCGCGGCGATGCTGTTGGCGGAAAACTCCCAGAGGTCGAGCGCTCCGCCGTCCCGGTGGTAGCGAAGCCAATATTGGTAGAACGGCAGGATGCCGAGGCCGCGCCCCAGCGACCCGAAGCCGTGGAAGTAGCGCGAGCCCGGCTCGGTCCAGTCGACGAAATCGATGCCGAGCTTGAATGTGCCTTGCGTCCGGCGGATGAAATCGGCTTCATCGATCCCGAGATTGTCGTTGAACAGCCTTATCTGCGGGATCGTTGCCTCGCCGACTCCGACGGTGCCGATCGCCTCGGACTCGACGAGGCGGATGTCGGCGCCGCGGCGGAAGAAGCGGGCGAAGGCGGCGGCCGCCATCCAGCCGGCGGTGCCGCCGCCGGCGATGACGATGCGGTACCTGCCGTCGGCTCGGGTCGGGGCGGTCGCGCTCATCGGCTTGGCGGGGAAGGGGGGTTGAAATCGTGGCCGAACAGTCGACCGGGTCGCCGGACAACCGCCGGTTCGGGCTCGATCCGGCCGCGCGGGTCAGGATCCTGCCCGTCGGCCGCTCCCGCGAGCCGGTGATCGTGGTGGACGACGCGCTGTCCGATCCCGAGGCGGCGATCCATGAGGCCGCGCTTCTGCGGTTCGCCGCCGCGGACGAGGGCCGCGGCGGGTTCCCCGGAATCCGGGCGGAAGCGCCGAAGGCCTTCGCCGCGACCCTCGTGGGCGGAGCGATGCCGCTGATCGAGCGGGTGTTCGGACTGAAGCGGACCTCCCTGTCCGGCTTCGATGCGAGCTTTTCGATCGTCACCGTACCGCCCGCGGAGCTCCATCCGCTGCAGCGCATCCCGCATGTCGACACACGGGACCCGCGCCGGCTCGCGATCCTTTACTATCTGGGCCGGGGCAGGATGGGCGGGACGGCATTCTTCCGCCAGGACTCGACCGGGCTCGAGCAGGTCGGGCCGGACAGCTTCGGCGCCTATTACGCCGCGCGCCGCGCCGATGTCGGCCGCCTGCCGGCCGAGGGCGGCTACCCCGGGGCCCAGACTCCGGGCTATACCGAGACGGCGCATTTCGAGGCGCGCTTCAACCGGCTGCTCGTCTATCGAAGCTGCTCGCTCCACAGTGGAATCGTCCCTTCCGATTCGCCGTTGAGCGCCGATCCCCGCACCGGCAGGCTGACAGCCAACATCTTCGTCGACTTCGGTCCGGATTAATTGACGCTTTCGCTCGCCGGGGCGGTCGGGGCCGGAGCCGATCCGGACAGGCGCTCGGCGCCCATCCTCTTCAGCGTGTCCTCGTCCACCAGGCGGGTGATGATCGGGTGCAGGCGCAGATTGCCTTCCTTCACCACCTGCTTGAAGTTGGCGATGACCCGGGCGGTGGTCTTCGGGTCGGGGGCGATGACGTCGATCAGCCAGTTGATGTCGCCGGACGTCCAGTCCTCGGCCTTCAGTCGAAGCGGGAAGGTGCCGGCGCTGATCTGCTCGCGGATGCGTCCGTCCGCCTCCTCCGACACGCTCGCCCAGATGGCCAGACCGGTGATGTCCGCCAGGGCATTTTCCTCGCTTCCGCCGGGATAGGCGATCGCGACCCGATCGCGGATCAGCGGCTCGAGTACGAGATGCTGGAGGTCGGCGACCGTCTGGTTGCGGTAGCGGGGCAGCATCATCATCGCCATCACCACCTTGCCGAAGCTCTCGCGCACCTGGCTTCGCACCTGGGCGATCTTCCTGGCGACCTCCGGATCGAGCGGCTGGGGGGTCTGAACTTCGCCGCCGCCGGCCGGCGCGGCGTCCGTTTCGGCTTCGGTGGTCGATTCACCTGACTGCGTCGTCTTGACTTGCTTGGGCACTCGATCCGCTCCTGTCCACGATCGGCCGACCGTGCGTTGGGCCGAATGCGAAGTCAATGCGCCCGGGGTGCCGGGGAAGGGCAGCGCCAGGCTTGCCGGTCAGCCTGCGGCGCCCGCGCCCAGCCCGCTTCCGCGCCGAGCCGACAGAAGGGGACATTCCGATTCACCGTCGAAAACGGTGAGCGGCTGCCTCCGCTTTATTGGGAATGTCGGAGTCGATCGGGCCTATCCCGCGGTGATCCAACTCAATCGGAAACTCGGATTAAATGCCATTGACGGCCAAGTGGATAAGGGCAAGATTGGAGGTAGGGGGGACTCCCGAATCTCGCCGTCCGGCTGCGCCGGAAGGAACGCCGGAACCGCGGGAAGCCGCGCTTCCGGCGGCGATGAGGTGCGTCCTGGTACGTGGGATAGGACGTAGTGGGGCAATCTCTTCTTCAGCAATGGGGGCGGCGGCCGGGCGGGCCGCGTCGGGGCCGGGCGCGGCTACACCGACGCGGGCCTTGCGGCGCGTGATGCGGAATGCCCCCATGCTCCGGAGGGGAGGAATAGTCGCGGCGCTCCTGGCCGGGATCTACGGATGCGCCGGTCAGGGACATTCCTATCGTTACCGGCTGACGGTGGACATCGAAACGCCGCAGGGCGTCCGGACCGGCTCCACGGTTCGGGAGATTCAATGGATCCCTCAGGGATCGGTCTCCGCGACCGAATTCACCACGCGGCAGAGGGGCGAGGCGGTGGCGGTCGACTTGCCCGGCGGCCAGACCCTCTTCGTCCTGATGGACACCGACGGCCACGAAACCATTCGCGCCGCGGTGGGGCAGGGCGCCCACGGCGACGTGAAGACGCTGCTCGACCGGGCCGCGGCCGATCGCGAGGTTTACGTCTATCCCCCGGCGGCGGCACTGCGGTCGCTCAACCTCTCCTATCCGCGACTGGTCCGGTTCCGCGATCTGGCGGACCCGAAAACCGCCGAGTTCGTCCAGCCCGACGACCTGGCCTCGACCTTCGGCCCCGGCGTGTCCCTCAAGCGCATCGCACTCCAGATCGTCGATGAGCCCATAAGCAACGAGATCCCGAAGCGCCTGCCGTGGCGGACGGGCTTCCCGAAAGGGAAGCTCAACGGCGACCGCTTCGAGGATTTCAGCAAGCGTGAAGCGGCGGCCCACCTGTCCGCTTTCTCTTTCAGTACGGAGCCAGTGAAATGAAACGGGAGCTGTTTCTCGCGATTCTCTCGATGGACTCCTACAACCGCGGTTACGACCGCGGCATCAAGTTCAGCAAGACTGAATCCTCCGACGCGATCACGGAGTATAACAACGCCAAGATCGGCCGGGCGACGATCAAGACGCAGTCCGAAGTCGACGCAGGGTCGACCGAGGTCAACAACAGCTTCTACGCCGTTTCCTACGACATGACGGGCGTTGCCCACTTTGCCTTCGGCGAGCGGGTGATCAGCTATCGCGGCACCGACGACATCAGCTTCAGCGGCGACATCCTGAGCGGCTGGCTCGTCGGTGGCGGCAGTCAGGTCGGGCAGGCGCCGCTTTCCATCGAATTCTACAAGTCGCTGGTCGGGATCGACGCCAACGGCCAGTTCACCGGCGATCCGTTCATCAACAACATCACCCTGACCGGCCATTCGCTGGGCGGCGGCCTCGCCGGCTATGTGGCGACCCTCTACGGGCGCAAGGCGTCGATCTTCGACCACATGCCCTTCGGACCGGCGGCATCGCTGACCTACCTGCGGGCCAAGGCAAACGAGCTCACCGGCTGGGGCCATGCGAAGGAGTTCGTCTACGGGCAATATGACGTCCCGGGGAACGATAGCGGGGGAATAACTGCCACGGCTGCCGAGCTGGAAGCGCTGGCCGGGCTCCGTCTTCTCCTCGGGTCGACCGTCGACGTGGACACGATCGATCTCTACGGCAGCCTGCTGCTGCGGCCCGACACAGAGCGGCACATGATGGACCTGATGGTCAACCTCATGTGGGCTCGGGACAACAACGAGACCGCCTGGCAGAGCGCGGGCGTCCAGCTCTGGAACAGCTATTTCGATTCCGCCGTGGCGCAAAGCGTGCGCGGCCTCGAGGACTTCAAGGGAACCGCCTCCGACGTCGGCGTGCTCGGCCGCACCATCGCCTATTCCGCGATCGACGAAGGCGTGAAGCCGTTCGGCGACACCGCCATCTGGTCGATGTTCAACGACGCGGGGGACCTCGGCACCGTCCTGGCCGATAGTCCGGCCGACTTCTTCGGAGCGAAGGTCAGCAGCAAGGACGTGAAGCAATATCTCGCCGACGCGCTGGTCCAATATGCCTCGGCGCTCGCCATCTACCAGCGGGAGGACGGCAACACCAACGGAGTCGACGTCCGGAAGGGCATACTCGATCTCAACGAGGACTTCCTGACTTTCGACGCGTCGAGCAAGTTCTGGAAGGACGCGCTCGGCGAGACCGTGAAGCTCGACCCGATCGACATTGCCGGGTTCCGCGACGCCTTTTTCGAGCAGGACGCGGGCTGGGCGGACAAGATCGAGGCCACGCTCGGAATCGCCTCGCCGGACGAGCTCGCCCGGCTCGGCTGGAACGGCGAGGATGCGGGGATCTTCAACCGCTTCCACATCCTCCGCAAGAATGGCTCCGGGCCCCTCGAGATGAGCGAGCGGCCCCATCCGACCCCCCCGACGCTCGGGCCCAACGCCGAAGTGGACGTGGCCTACGGGAGCAGCGGCGGCGAGAAGATCACCGGCACCAGCGGCAACGACCTGATCATGGGCGGCGGCGGCGGCGACGACATCGACACCGGCGACGGCCACGACATGGTCGACGGCGGATCGGGCGACGACACGATCAAGGGCGGCCTCGGACGCAACTTCCTGATCGGCGGCGACGGCAGCGGCGACAAGGTGGAATATGATTCCTTCGGCGGCGCCAAGGGGCTGACCCTCTATGCCCTGGCCGCGCCCGACCTGTCCGACGAGGGCGCCAGCTTCCTGACCAACCTCAAGGCTCAGGCGCGGATCACCGGCACGATCGGCGGCAAGGAGCTTCGCGACACCTTCATCGGCGTCGAGCGGCTGACTCTGACCGACAAGGCCGACACCCTCTACGTCTCCAAAGAGGGTTACGGGTGGTTCGCGGACACCCTGAACGTCGAGATGCGCAACCGGGCGGGCGGCAACCTCACGTCCGCCGACTTCGACACCGTCGACTATTCATCGAGAACGGGCGGCACCGACGGCGTTTTCTGGCTCAACGGCGCGACCCAGACAGCCGACGAAGGGGTCGGAGCGACCATCCGGGCCGTCTCTTATACGATCTCCGTGATAGGCTCCCTCCAGGCCCTCATCAAAAGCGGCGCCAAGATAGCGAAATCACCTATTCTTGGCACGATCAAGGCCGCCGCTGCCCTCAAGAAGGCCAATGAGCGTGGTGTCGAGGCGATCGAGACCATGCTGCAGCTCGAAGGCGCCCTGATACCCGACGATCCCCTGGTCATAAAGGGTGTGGAAAACATCAACCTGACCGAGCGGGACGACCGGCTTTACTTCGAGGGTGATGAGCACGGCTACGAATATCATTCCGGATACGGCCGCATCAATGCGGACGCCGGCGACGACATAATCTACTATGAAGACGGCCTTTTCCAGGGCGGCGATCGCCAGTTGATCATCGACGGAGGTGCGGGCGAAGACTGGATTGTCGCGGAGGAAGGGCATGCCGTCGTCACGGCGGGCGGGCTTGGCCGCGACTGGATCTTCAACACGTCGGTCAGCGGGGAACTCTACGGCGATTATTATGGCGGCCTCAACCCCGACGGCCAGCCGGCGCCGGATACGAGCGAGAACGCGGACAATTTCTGGTTCTGGGCCGACACGACGATCATGGACGCCCAGCACTTCGACGTGCTGAAATATTTCGGGCTGCCGCTGACCGGCGGCGACGCCAACGGCGGCGTCGCCGGCCTCGCGATCATGAACGGATTGTTCGGCGCGGCGATCGGGATGGCCAACATCGCCCGCTACTTCACCGGCGACGCCAAGGACTGGTCCGACGAAATCTATATCGACCACATCCAGCCGTGGATGATCTACACGTTCAAGCGTGACGAGGATGGCAACCTCGACATGTTCATCACCAACGCCTTCGAGCAGATCTTCCGGGGCATGATGGCGGGGATCGGGCTGGAGCAGCCGGGCCCAAGCTCGGAATCGATCCACAAGGGCTGGATGAAGGTCGAGAATGTCGACGTCATCGGCTCGCGGCTCGGCATCCTTCAGGCCGACCTGACCGCGGACCTGTTCGCCGGACGGGGCCAGGGCGACCTCAGCATGGTCTTCCGGGCGGTCAACCCGCTCCAGGCGCTTTTGCCGGTCATCAACCTGGTTCCGGGCCTTATCGGCGCTGCCCTCTATTATACGGTATTCGCCGACGCCGTCATTTCGACGGCGGCCGCGGCGGCCCGCTTCGCCAAGTCCCTGGCCTGGGCCGCGGGCGCCGACCCGCTTGTAATCGATCTGGACGGCGACGGCATCGAGACGGTCTCGCGCGAGTACAGCAAAGCCTATTTCGACGTCGACGGCGACCTGTTCCGCGAGCGCACCGGCTGGCTGAAGGGCGACGACGGCTTCCTCGTTCTCGACTCCAACGGCAACGGCCGGGTCGACGGAATAGCCGAGCTCTTCGGCGACCGGTCGCAGGGGGGCTTCACCGAGCTGGCGACTCTCGACAGCGACCGCGACGGCAAGATCACGGCGGGCGACCTCGTCTGGGGCAGCCTCCAGGTCTGGCAGGACCGCGACCGCGACGGCGAGACCGATTCCGGCGAGCTGACGAGCCTCGCCGCTCTCGGGATCGTGTCGCTGAGCCTGGCTTCGACGCCGCTGAACGTCACCACCCCCCAGAATGCGACCCTGCTCTCGCGCTCCGACGTCACCTTCGCCGACGGCCACACGACGAAGATGTTCGAGGCGATCTTCGGCGCGAACGAGGTCGATACGAAATTCGCGGGCGAGGCCGGCTTCGCGCCCTGGCAGTCCAATGCCAGCCTCAATGCCAAGGGCTTCGGAACGATCACCGACCTGGCGGTGGCGGCCGCCAACGATCCCGAGTTCGCCGAGTTGGCGCAGGCCAGGGCGACGGCCATGACGGTGCCGAAGATCAAGACGCTCGTCGCCCAGGCCGGCGACGTGCTCGGTCAGTGGGGCATGACGCTCGAGACCAGCCGGGAGCTGGTGGCGGTCCGGCTGAACGCCACGGGCGCGATGCTCGACCGGGCGATCTACGTCGAGGATGCGGCCGGCGGTTACTGGACGCTCCGCTCAGGCGCGCCGATCCTGGACGGTGCCGGAGCCGCGATCGCCCGACCGACCCTGGAGCAGGTGCTGGCGCAGGGCGGCGGCTGGAGGCTCGAGCAGGCCTGGTCCCCCGCCTCGCGGGGCGAAGCGCTGAAAAAGCGCGACGAGGCGCCCTATCTGATGCGCCTCGAGAACGGCCGTGCGATCATCCTGGACTATGGAATCAAGCAGGCCAACGGCCGCTGGGCGCTCGCGTCCGCGCCGGGCACGACCTATGCGAGCGCAGACGACATCCTGGCCCTGCCGCATGCCGCGGGAACCGAATGGCGCCGCGAGGACATCCAGTTCAACCCCCTGGCCGATCTTCCCGTCGAGGCGATCGGCGTCCGGTTCACGGACGGCAAGGTGGTCGATTACACCGTCCAGGTCACGGACCGCGACGGGACCTTCTACGTCTGGGCGCGCAACCTCGATCGCGCCCTCGAGCTGGAATGGAAGACCGGCGATTATCGGGAGTTCAGTCTCCGCAACTACGAGGTCGATTTCAAGAATCTGGACGAAGTCGGCTCTACCGACGATTCGACTTACCGCGTCGAGCTTCTGACTCCGGCGCAGTTCCACTTCGCGATGAGCCTGGGCGGCATCGATTTCCGGCCGCAGATGCTGACCGCGGTCGCCAACGACGTCACCGGCCATCTCGCCTACAGCGTGAACGAGAGCGGCAGAGCCAGCCTTTCGGCCGACAGCTACGTCTCGTCGATCAAGACGATGATCTCCATGCTCCAGCCGGTCATGGAGCAATATGTGACCGTGTCGCGGCGTTTCGCGGTCCGGATGGCGCTCCAGGGCGGGCTTGCAAGCTTCGCTCGCGGAATCGCCTATGACGCTGCGCGCAACGTCTTCGTCCCCACCAGCGATCGGCAGATGGCGCCGATGTTCGAGGCGATCTTCGCCGGCGCGCCCGCCTCGAACGCGAACGACGCTGTCCTCGACTATCTCACCGACTGGAACGAGCTGCTCTGGCAAATCTATCCGGATTTCGCCCAGAAGGACGAGGGCGGGGTGCTGAAGGGCAAGGTCGGAATCGACCAGGCCTACATCATGCAGATGCTGATCCAGGCCTATGAGAATGTCGGCGTCGATCTCGACATCCGGGGCGTGGCCCATGCCTTGTCCGTGGACGAGACCCGGATCCGCACCCATTCGGCCACCGACACCGCGGTCGCCGGTACCGACGGCACCGATTTCTTCTACATGACCGGCGGCAACCAGACGTCGGTCGGCGGAATGGCCGCGGACTATTATTTCGTCGGGAAAAACTCGGGCAACGACTACATCGTCGACAAAGATCTCGGCGGCGACGACGAGCTCCGCTTCACGGACGTGAAGTCCAGCGACGTCAAGGCGATCCGGGACGGCCAGGATCTGATCCTCGAGATCCGGGGCCGGACCAACTTCATCCGGCTGACCGACCAGTTCCTCGGCGAGCTCAACGAATATGCGAACAACGGCAAGCAGTTCGAATCGGGGGTCGATTCGATCGTCTTCTCCGACGGCGTCGTCTGGGACCGCTTCCGGATGTCGCTCGAAGTTGTCGACTATGTTCGGGCGGACGGGTTGTTCAACGACCCGCTGACCGGCTCCGGATCGGGCGACGTCCTGATGGGCGGCAAGGGCAACGATTTCCTGAGCGGCAATGTCGGCGGCGACATCTACGTCTTCCGCCGGGGCGACGGGCAGGACATCATCAACGATCTCGGCGGCTTCTCCTTCGGCCCGGTCAAGGCGGGCCTCGACTTCCTCCAGTTCCGCGGCGACATCTCGGCCGAGGACCTCTATCTGATCCGCGACGGGGCAAGCGAAAACCTCAAGCTTTACATCCGCGACCTGAACGGCAACATCAACCGCGACTCCAACGGCCAGATCACCAACGACGGCATCGAGATCGTCGGCCAGTTCGGCGGAGTCAGGCTCAACCTCGGGGCGTTCGGCAAGGCGCTGGGAAGCAGCGACGGGCTCGACTATATCGCGCCCAACCTGATCGAGCGGTTCATCTTCGGCAACGGCACCTCGCTCGAATTCACCGAAATCGTCGCCAAGGTCCTCGAGAATGCGAGGACCTCCGGCGACGATGCCATATACGGCCTCCTCAACAACAATGTGATGGATGGCGGCGCCGGCGACGACTATCTTACCGGCCGCGAGGGGACCGACACCTACAAGTACGGCCGCAATTACGGCCAGGACGTCGTCGAGGATGCCGATTTCTCGAGCTCCATGTTCGGTCCCAAGGACGATTTCCTCGAGTTCACCGACGACCTGCGCTGGACCGATTTCGACTTCATTCGCGCGGGCAAGAGCGACACCCTGACGCTTCAGGTCAAGGGGACGACCGACCAGATCATCCTGGAGGAATATCTCAAGGAGCTGCTCCTCGTCGGCTATATCAACCTGGTCGAGACGATCACCTTCGCCGACGGCACCAACTGGTCCTACCTCAAGCTGCTCCAGCATTATGTCGACATCGCGAAGACCGCCGGCAACGACACGATCTACGGCTTCGAGGGGATCAGCGATTCCATCGACGGCGGCCTCGGCGACGACCGGCTCGAGGGCCTGAGCGGCAACGACCGTTACGTCTTCGGCCGCAATTACGGCACCGACACCATCCTCGACGAGAGCGGTGAGGAGCGCATCCAGTTCAAGGGCATCGCTTCCACCGAAATCACCTTCTCGCGCACCGCGCTCGACCTGATCATGACGGTCACCGCAACCGGCGAGCGGATCGTCCTCCAGAACCAGTATGTCCGCGACGGCCAGCAGCATTTCGCCGTCGAATATTTCGAATTCACCGACCGCACCCTGGTCTTCACCGACTTCAACCCCGAGGACATGGACCTCGTCGGCACCAATGCCGCCGAGGTGATCACCGGCTCCAACTTCGCCGAGACCCTCGACGGGCGCGGCGGCAACGACGAGCTGATCGGCGGCGACGGCGGCGACACCTACAAGTTCGATGTGGGCTACGGCCAGGACGTGATCGTCGACCGCCGGATCCGGGCCCACTGGAGCGACCGGGCCGGCTTCCGGGTGCCCGTCAACGACGTGGTCGAGTTCGGCGACGACATCTCTCTGGCCAACATCGTCTTCACGAAGAGCGGAGACGACCTCGTCATCTCTGTCCGGGACCGCACCGACACGCTGCGCATCCGCAACCATTTCCGCAGCATCGACGACCAGATCGAGCGCTTCGAGTTCCGCAACGGCGGCAATTTCCTGGCCGCCTCGGACATCGAGGAGATCCTCCAGATCGAAGGCGGCAATTACGGCGACAACATCATCACCGGGTCGCTCACCCAGCCCAACACCCTGGACGGCCGCCAGGGCGACGACACGCTGATCGGCGGCAATGCCGGCGACAGCTACGCCTTCACCGCCGGCTACGACTTCGACCGGATCGTCGAGCGTCCCGACCAGGCGGGAATCATCGACCGGATCGTCTTCGGCGCCTCGGTGACCCAGGATGTCCTGCGTTTCCTGCGCAACGGCGACGATCTTCTCATCGATCTCGGCAACGGCACCGACGTAGTCACAATCGCCGGCGGACTAACCACGACCCGGGTCGAGGAATTCCATTTCGCGGACGGCACAATATTGACCCTCGAGCAGGTACTCGACCGGATGCTGACCGGCACCGCGGCTGACGAGCGGCTGACCGGGTTCGACAATCGCGCGGACACGATCGCGGGCGGGGCCGGATCCGACGCCCTCGCCGGAGGCAATGGCAACGACACCTACAAGTTCGGCTTCGGCGACGGCAACGACAGCATCAGCGACACCGGCGGCATCGACAAGATCGTCTTCGGCCCCTCCGTCACCCAGGAGCGGGTCAGCTTCCGCAACGTCGACGGCGACCTCCTGATCACGCTCGCCACCGAAACCGACCGGATCGTCGTGCTGGGCGGCTACAGCGCCGCCCCGGTCGAGAATTTCGTCTTCGCCGACGGCACGACGCTGACCCTGGCCGATGTCCGCAAGCAAATCTGGGCCACCGGATCCAATGCTGGCGACGATATCGTCGACCTGCGGGATTTCGGGAGCTTCCCCGAGATCACTCCGGGCCGGGGCAACGACCGGGTGATCATGGCGACGGATGGCCGGGCGATCATCAACGCCGGCGACGGGGTCGACCGGATCGAGATGCCCTCCGGCGTCACGCGCGCAACCGTCGTGCTCGCCGACATGGGCCCGAACGACGTCCTGGTTCGCCTGTCCTCGACCGACAGCAACGACCTCATTGTCACGGTTCCCGGCGGGGGCAACGACATCACGATCGTCGGAGCGCTCGGTGGGACCGTCACTCCGACAATCGAATTCGGCGACGGCTCGACCTGGGACGCCGCCGCGCTGATCCAGCGCTCGGTTGCCGACCAGTCGAGCGACGGCAACGACTTCATCCGCGGCAGCTCGAACGCCGACATCATCGGCGCCGGCGCCGGGGACGACCGCATCGTCGGCAATGGCGGCAACGACACCTATCTATTCTCGATCGGCGACGGCCGGGACGTCATCGACGACAGCAGCGGCACGGACACTCTGAAGATCAGCGGCTATCAGGCCGGGGAGATGCGGGTATTGCGCTCCGCCCCCGGTCGCAACGAGCTGGTCCTCAGCCTGGGCGACGGGGCCGACGAGATATTGCTGCGCTACGATTCCAACCTCAACGGCGTCGACAAGGTCGAGTTCGGGGACGGCACGTCCTTCACGCGCGATCAGCTCTTCGCACGGATCGCCGGCGAAGGCAGCGACGGCGACGACCGGCTGGTCGGCACGACCGGCGCCGAGCTGTTCACCGGCGGCCGGGGCGACGACGTCCTGGTGGGAGGTGGCGGCGACGACGTCTATCGCTTCAACCGCGGCGACGGCCAGGACCGGATCGAGGCCAACGGAAGCGCCGACGGCCTCGGCACGCTCGAGTTCGGAGCGGGGATCGCGCTGGAGGAGATCTCCGCGAGGCGGGACTCGGCGGGCAACATCGTCATCCGCATCGCCGGCGGCAACGACAGCGTCACGCTCGTCGACCTGCCGGGCGACGTGGACCCGGTGGTGGCCACCTTGCGTTTCGCCGACAAGAGGATTCTTTCCTTCGCCGCTCTGGCCTCTTCGATCGCCTTCACCGACGGCGACGATCATATCGCGCTTTCGGCGGGCCCGGCGGGCGCCGTTGAGCTCTACGGCGGTCTCGGCAACGACTGGATCGAGGCCGGGCGCGGCGCCGACCTCCTGACCGGCGGCAAGGGCAACGACCGGCTCGAGGGGCAGAGCGGCGCCGACATCTATTATTTCGAACGGGGCGACGGCCAGGACCTGGTTATCGACTTCGACGAGACCAGCTCGACGAGGATCGACCGTATCCGATTCGGGACCGGAATCCTCCCGACGCACATTCGCTTCCTTTCGGTCGGCCCGACCGACCTCGTCATCGGGCTCGAAGGAAGCGAGGATCGGCTGACGATCCGCAACATGTTCGTCGCGGCTGCTTCGAACACCGATCACGGCATCGAGGAATTCGCCTTCGCGGACGAGACGGTCTGGTCGCTGAGCCAGATCCACGCTTATGCGGGTGTCGGGACGACGGCCGACAATTCGATCGATTTCGGGACCGGCCTGGACATCTCGGCGCCGATCGCCGGAGGCAAGGGCGACGACACGCTTGCCGGCGGTTTCGGCGACAATGGTTACAGCTTCAGCCGCGGCGACGGCCGCGACGTCATCCGCGAGACCAACGATTCGCGGTCGTCCGACACGCTCACCTTCGGCAACGACATCCTTGCCAGCCACGTCGTCGTCGTCCGAGTCGGCAACGACCTCGTCCTTCGGCTGAAGGGCAGCGACGATCGGCTGACCCTCGTCAACCAGGCCGTCGGCAACTGGAATCCCATCGAGGAGGTGGTGTTCGGCGACAACACGCGGTGGACCGCGGCTACGCTCCGGGCGAACGCCGTGACTCCGGAAGCGGCCGAGCGGCTGCTCAATCCGGCGTCCACGGCCGACCCCTTCACCGCGCCGATCTTCAGCAGCGGCGGCGGCGGCACCGGCGGCGAGACGGGCGGCGGCGACGGCGGGATCCCGTCGAGCGGCGGCCCGCAGACCCTGACCGGCACCGCGGGTCGAGACACCTTCCGGATGTTCGTGCCATTGCTCGCCGACGACGGGGTAACCACGATCGTCGCCTTCCAGACGGGCGATTCCGGCGACATCCTGGACATCCGTCTCGCCGAGGGCCTGACCGGCACCGTCGTCACTCGCCAGGAAGGCGCCGACGCCTACGTTTATTTCGCGCCGACCGGCATTTCGAGCCTCGACAGCGCTCGGCTGCTGTTCCGGCTCCAGGGGGTCGCCGCCTCCGCGCTCACGCTCGGCAATTTCAACGGCGCGCCGTTCGAGTTCGCCACCAACCTCACGCTCAACGGCGACAATGCCGCCAACAGCCTCGAGGGCGGCTGGGGCAACGATTCGATTGTCGCGAACGGCGGCAACGACACGGTGACCGGCGGCCCGGGCAACGACACGCTGCAGGGCGGCGAGGGCAGCGACGTCTACAAATTCTCGCGCGGCTTCGGCCAGGACATCGTGACCGACGCGGGTTGGCGGACCAGCGACTCCCCGAACGACGTCATCGAGTTCGATTCGACCATCGCCCCGGCCGACGTGACCGTCGAGCTCACCTCGAACGGCGCCGGCCTGGTGCTCAAGATCGCCGGCAGCGACGACCGGATCACGATCCCCGATACCTTGAACACCGACGACTATCGGATCGAAGCGGTCCGCTTCGTCTCCGCCAACAACATTGTCACCAGCTGGAGCCACGCCCAGCTGATGTCGATGGCGAACGCGCCGCAGGCGACCGACCAGGTCCTCCACGGCACCTATGACGCCGAGCTGATGGACGGCGGAGCGGGCGACGACACGATCTACGGCAACGGTGCCAATGACACCATCATCGGCGGAACCGGCAACGACTGGCTGCAGGGCGGCGAAGGCAGCGAGGTCTACAAATTCTCGCGCGGCTTCGGCCAGGACATCGTCAACGATGCGGGCTGGCGGACTAGCGATTCCCCGAGCGACGTGATCGAGTTCGATTCGACCATCGCCCCGGCCGACGTCATCGTCGAGCTGAATTCGAACGGCACCGGCCTGGTCCTCAAGATCGTCGGCAGCGACGACCGGATCACCATTCCCGACACTTTGAACACCGACGACCAGCGGATCGAGACGGTGCGCTTCCTCGGCGCCAACGGCACCGTCATCACCAGCTGGAGCCATGCCCAGCTGATGTCGATGGCGAACGCGCCGCAGGCGACCGACCAGGTCCTCCATGGCACCTATGACAGCGAGCTCATGGAGGGCGGCGCCGGCAACGACACGATCTACGGCAACGGCGGCAACGAGACCGTCATCGGCGGAACCGGCAACGACTGGCTTCAGGGCGGCGAGGGCAGCGAGGTCTACAAATTCTCGCGCGGCTTCGGCCAGGACATCGTCTCGGACGCCGGCTGGCGGACCAGCGATTCCCCGAGCGACGTGATCGAGTTCGACTCGACCATCACGATGGCCGACGTCATCGTCGAGCTCACCCCGAACGGCGCCGGCCTGGTCCTCAAGATCGTGGGCAGCGACGACCGGATCACGATTCCCGACACTTTGAACACCGACGACTACCGGATCGAGATGGTGCGCTTCGTCGCCGCCGACAACACCGTGACCAGCTGGAGCCATGCTCAGCTGATGTCGATGGCGAACGCACCCCAGCCGACCGACCAGGTTCTCCACGGCACCTACGACAGCGAGGTCATGGACGGCGGCGCCGGCAACGACACGATCTACGGCAACGGCGGCAACGAGACCATCACCGGCGGAACCGGCAACGACTGGCTGCAGGGCGGCGAGGGCAGCGAAACCTACAAATTCTCGCGCGGCTTCGGCCAGGACGTCGTCTCGGACGCCGGCTGGCGGACCAGCGATTCCCCGAGCGACGTGATCGAGTTCGACTCGACCGTCACGATGGCCGACGTCATCGTCGAGCTCACCCCGAACGGCGCCGGCCTGGTCCTCAAGATCGTGGGCACCGAAGACCGGATCACCATCCCCGACACTTTGAACACCGACGACTACCGGATCGAGACGGTGCGATTCGTGGCCGCCGATGGGACCCTAACCAGCTGGAGCCATGCCCAGCTGATGTCGATGGCGAACGCGCCCAAGGCGACCGACCAGGTCCTCCACGGCACCTACGACAGCGAGCTCCTCGACGGCGGCGCGGGCAATGACACGATCTACGGCAACGGCGGCAACGAGACCATCATCGGCGGCGCCGGCAACGACTGGCTGCAGGGCGGCGAGGGGAGCGAAACCTACAAATTCTCGCGCGGCTTCGGCCAGGACATCGTCTCTGACGGAGGCTGGCGTACCAGCGATTCCCCGAGCGACGTGATCGAGTTCGATTCGACCGTCACCATGGCCGACGTGATCGTCGAGTCGACCTCGGACGGCGCCGGACTGGTCCTCAAGATCGTGGGGACCGAGGACCGGATCACGATTCCCGGCACCATCAACGACGCCGGCAACCGGATCGAGACGGTGCGGTTCGTCGCTGCGGACGGGACGACGACGGCCTGGAGCCATGCGGATCTGGTGGCACGAGTGCGGCCGGCGGTTGGCGCCGGGGCCAATATCATAGGGACGGGAGCGTCCGACACGATTACCGGCAGCGCGCGATCCGACCAGATCACCGGCGCGGCCGGCAACGACGTCATCGTCGGCGATTCCGGCGGGTTCATTCAGCCGGCCGGGCCCAATCTCATCGTCAACGGAAGCTTCGAGCAGCATGGTTCTTCGCCGATCGCCCAGAGCTGGGGGTTCGACGCCAGCGCCATTCCCGGCTGGTCGAAGCAGAACGCGCAGGTCTTCCAGCTGCATACTTCCGGCTTCGGAAGCGTTGCAGCGGCCGACGGCGGCTACTGGCTAGACCTCGACTCGGTCGGCGGGACCGGCAGCAACATGATCATCTCGCAGATCGTGTCGGGCCTCACCGCGGGCGAGCAACTGCAGCTTCGATTCGACCATGCGAACCGCTCGACGGCCTCGGGCGATACGTTCGAGGTTCTCTGGAACGGCGAGCTGATCGCGACCGTCGGCGCGACGGGCACCGCAATGCTGCGCAAGAATTATGTCATTCTTGCGCGCGCCGGCGACAATGAGCTTATTTTCCGGGGACTGGGCTCGACCAACGGCGCAGGTCCGTCGCTCGACAACGTCCAGCTGCAGCGAGTCGAGCAGGTACCGGAGACGGCGGCCGGCAAGGACGTGGTGGACGGCGGTGCCGGCGACGACAGCCTTTCCGGCGGCGGCAACGACGACAGCCTGACCGGCGGCACCGAGAACGACACGCTCTACGGAGAGGCAGGGGACGACAGCCTTTCCGGCGGCGCGGGCAACGACATCCTCGTCGGCGGGACGGGCACAGACGCTCTTGCCGGCGGTGCGGGCGACGACGTCTACCGCTTCAACCTGGGCGACGGCCAGGACACGGTGACCGACACGGGCGGGACGGACGCGATCGAGTTCGGCGAGGGCATCAGCGCCGCCAACCTCGAGGTCCGTCAGCAAGGCTCTACCGGCTACATCCTCCGAATCGCCGGCACCAATGACAGGCTGACGCTGGTCAGTGCCCACGGAACGCCCGCCAATGCGATCGAGGCGGTCCGCTTCTTCAACAGCCCAGCCCTTACCCTGGCGGAGATCATGGCGCTGTCGATGGTCCCGACCGGCGGCAACGATGCGCTGACCGGAACCGCGGCCGATGACGTCATGACCGGCGGCCTCGGCGACGACAGCCTCAACGGGAGCCTCGGCAACGATCGGCTGAGCGGCGACGCCGGCAACGACGCCTTGTCGGGGCTCGAGGGCGACGACACCCTCCTCGGCGGCGACGGCGACGATTGGTTCGACGATCCGCGCGGCACCAATATCCTGGACGGCGGAGCCGGCAACGACCATCTCGACTGGATCGGCCTCTGGGCGAGCGCCGACACGCTGACCGGCGGCGCCGGCCGCGACCGCTTCGAGCTGAGGAGCTGGCATTTCGGCTGGGACGTCCCCGCCACCGACGTGATCACCGACTTCCAGACCGGCCCCAACGGCGATTCGATCCTCATCTACCGGATGGGGCTCAACAATCTGACCGGCTATGGCGGCGGCAATCCCTTCGCCAGCGGCCACCTGCTGCTCAAGCAGGACGGCGCCGACACCCTGCTTGTCGCGGACCGCGACGGCGCGAGCGGAGCGGGCACGGCCTTCACGGTGCTCCGTATCCTCAACACCCAGGCGACAGCCTTCACCGCCGCCAATCTCGACGGCAATATCCCGAGCATCGCCGATGCGATGACTCTCGACGGCGGCGCCGATCTCGACCGAATCGCCGGCGGCCCCGCGGCCGACACGATCCGCGGCCATGGCGGCGACGATTTCCTCTACGGCAATGGCGGAGTCGATCAACTGATCGGCGGCGCCGGGTCCGATTCGTTGAACGGCGACGCCGGCAACGACATCCTCGAAGGCGGCACGGGCGAAGACGCTCTGGTCGGAGGCGCGGGCGACGACGTCTACCGTTTCAAGCTCGGCGACGGGCAGGACACGATCACAGATACGGCCGGGATCGATCGAATCGAGTTCGGCGAGGATATCACCGCCAATATGGTCCGGGTCCGCCAGCAGGGCTCTACCGGGCTGATTCTGACGATCGCGGGCACCTCGGACCGTCTGGTTCTCGCCAATGCGCTGAACACTCCCGGCAATGCCATCGAGGAAGTACGCTTCGTCGCAACCGACGGCACTTTCACCAGCTGGACCTTCGCCCAGCTCCTCGCCAAGTCGATGGAATCGACCGACGGCAACGACATCCTCTACGGCACGTCGGCGGCCGACTCGATCTCGGGCGGCGCGGGCGATGATGTGATCAACGCGCTCGGCGGCAACGACACGCTTTCGGGTGAGGCCGGGGACGACAGCCTGACCGGCGACGTCGGCGACGACACCCTGGTCGGCGGCGTGGGCAACGACAGCCTCGTCGGCGCGGCCGGCAACGACGTCTACCGCTTCAACATCGGCGACGGGTACGACACGATCACCGACACGGCCGGAATCGACCGGGTCGAGCTCGGGGCCGGCATCACCATCGACGACGTCCAGGTGGTCCTGCAGGGGACGACGGGCCTCATCCTCAAGGTGGGAGCCAGCGACCGGCTGATCCTCGCCAACGTCCTGAGCGGCTCGGCCAACGCCATAGAGACCGTCTATTTCACCGAGACCAGCACCAGCTGGAACGCGGCCGAGCTCGCACGGCGCGCGACCAGCGGCACGGCCGGCGCGGACCTCTATAACGGCAGCGCCAACGCCGACGAGCTGAGCGGCAAGAGCGGCAACGACACCCTGATCGGAAATGCCGGCAACGACGTCCTCTCGGGCGGGGCCGACAAGGACCGGCTCGAGGGCGGGGCGGGCACCGACCAGCTCGCCGGCGGCACCGGAGCCGACATGATGATCGGCGGGGCGGGCGGCGACACCTACGTCTTCAACGCCGGCGACGGTCTCGACGAGATTGACGACAATGGCGACGCCACCGCCGATACCCTGCAGATCAACGGCTACTCGCTCGGCCAGATCCGCTTCAGCCGGACGGGCGCCGACGGCAACGATCTCACCATCCGCTTCGGCGGCAGCGCCGACCGGATCATCCTCCGCTCCGCCCTGGCGGGAACGGCGGCCGACACGATCGAGCAGTTCGTCATCGCCGCGAGCAGCCTGACCCTCTCGCTCGCCGACGTGATGACCCGGCTGACCGCCGACGTCGCTTCGACCGGCGAGATTTTCTACGGCACCGCCGGCGACGACATTCTGACCGGCGGTATTGGCGACGATTTCCTGAGCGGCGGCAGCGGCGCCGACGCGATGGACGGCGGCGACGGCAACGATACTTTCGGCGACATCGTCGCGGACAGCTCGGCGGACACGATGACCGGCGGCGCGGGCCGCGACACTTATCGCTACCTGCCGACCTATAATCTCTCCAACAGCTTCGCGACCGACGTCATCACCGACTTCCAGGCGGGCGACGGCGGCGACGTCATCCGGCTGTCGTCGAGCAACCCCAATCCCTTCGAGGCCGGCCGGCTGCGCATTGGCCAGGAAGGCGCGGACACCGTCATCTTGCTGCGCAACGACGCCGGCTTCGACCGCCCGATCCTGCGCCTCGTCGGAGTCACTGCGACCGATCTCACTGCCGCCAATTTCGACGGCGTGCCGTTCGGGATCGACAATGCTATCCGGATCAATGACGGCGAGGACGCCGGCGCTCTCACCGGCGGCCCGCTCGACGACCGGATCCTCGGCAATGGCGGCAACGACACCATCTCCGGCTTCGGCGGCAACGACCAGCTCGCCGGCGGCGCCGATGACGATGTCGTCGAAGGCGGCTTCGGCAACGATTGGGTCGCCGGCCAGGAAGGCGACGACACTCTGGTCGGCGGGCAGGGCAACGACATTCTCTCCGGCGGCACCGGCGACGACAAAGTCTACGGCGGCGATACCCCCGCCTCCGCGAACGGGAACGACCTGTTCGAGGGCGGCAAGGGGGACGATTCGCTCTATGGCGGCGGCGGCGACGACGTGTATCGATTCGCAGCCGGGGACGGCCGCGACACGATCGCCGACGCCGGCGGCCAGGACCGAATCGAGTTGGCGGACGGGATCGTGCCCACCGCAGTCACGGTCGCCCAGATCGACGGCAAGCATGTCGAGCTCCGCATCGGAAGCGGCGGCGCCGACCGGATCCGCTTCGAGGACGTCCTCACCGGCGCCGGCACCCGGATCGAGGAGCTGCGCTTCGCCAACGGCACCGTCTGGGCCTGGGACGAGATCGTTTCCCGCTCTATGGCGGGCAGCGCGGCCGACGATCGGCTGCAGGCCGTCAACCTCACCGGCCTTTCGGGCAATCTGCTCGTCAACGGCAGCTTCGAGACCCTCGACGTCAGCGGCGGCACCCAATCCGCCTGGGGCTGGACGGTGCCCGCGATCCCGGGATGGACCGACGCCAACGGAGCCCGTTTCGAGCTCGCCCTGTCTGGTACCGACGGAGTGGCTTCGTCCGACGGCAGCTATTGGCTCGACCTCGATGGCCAGAGCCGCAACATGGACATCTTCCAGACGGTCTCGGGCCTGAGCGCCGGCCAGACCCTGCTGCTCCAGTTCGACCATGCCAACCGGGTCTCCGCCTCGTCCGGCGCCTTCGAGGTGCTGTGGAACAGCCAGGTGGTCGCCTCGATCAGCGATACCGGGCTCGTCAACAAGACCGAGACCCTGCTGATCACCGCCGTCGAGGGCAACAATGTCCTCGAGTTCCGCGGCCTCGGCTCGACAAACGATTCGCGCGGCGCCTCGCTCGACAACGTCCGGCTGCTCCCGGTTTCCGCACAGGCGACGACGGTGACCTTGTCCGGCGGCGCCGGCAACGACACTCTCACCGGCTCGTTCCGCGACGACATCCTCGCGGGCGGTACCGGGGACGACCGCCTGGCCGGCGGCCTCGGCGACGACCGCTACCTGTTCAACCGCGGCGACGGCCAGGACGTCATCGACGATTCGGCCGGCATCAGCCGCCTGGTCTTCGGTCCCAACATCACTCCGGATCAGGTCCGCCTGGTCCGCGGCGCGGGCACGGTCATGCTCGAGATCGTCGGGACTTCGGACCGGATCGACCTCGGCTCGAACGCCTCGCCGACGATGGGCGTAAGGGAAGTGGCGTTCGACAACGGCACGCTCTGGACGGTTCAGGACCTGATCGCTCTCGCGCTCGGCTCGACCGCGGGGCACGACGTGATCTACGGGGGCGCCGGCGCGGACGTCATTTCCGGCGCCGGCGGCGACGACAGGCTCATCGGGCTCGACGGGACGGACACATTGTCCGGCAATGCGGGGGCCGACCAGGTCGAAGGCGGCGCGGGTTCCGACGTCTATCGCTTCGCCCGCGGCGACGGCCATGACATCGTCCTCGATAGCGAAGGCGCGGCCGATTCGATCGAGTTCGCCGCGGGAATCCTTCCCGGCGAAGTCATCGTCTCGCAAAGCCGCGACGGCAGCCGGCTGATCCTGAAGCTCCGCGACAGCGACGATCGGATCACCATCGACAACGCGCTCGGGGCCGGCCGGATCGAAAGCGTCCGGTTCCATGACGGCACCCAGTGGACCCATGCCGATCTGCTTGGAAGGCTGGCGACCGGCCTCGACGACGTCATCACCGGAGACTCCGATTCCAACAGCCTGCGCGGTGGCTTCGGCAACGACATCCTCGTCGGCGGCGAGGGCGGCGACACCTATCGCTACACCCGCGGCGACGGGCGCGACATCATTCGCGACGGCGCCGCCTCGATCGGCGACCGGCTGGAGATCGTCGGCTATAACGCGGCGGACGTCCGCTTCTTCGGCCGCGCGAGCGGAAGCAACGACGTTCTCGTCCGTTTCGTCGGTACCGGCGACGAAATCCTGATCGTCGACGCTCTCGCCGCCGGTGCGGGAGTCGAGACGATCGCCATCGTCGACAGCGGCGTCAGCTTCTCAGTCGAGGATGTGCGCGCCCTGCTGCTCGGCGGCGAGTCGACCACCCTCAACGACGTCATCGTCGGAACCCCCGGCAACGACGTGATCGATGGCGGGCGCGGCAACGATCTCCTCGTCGGCGAAGCCGGGAACGACGTCTACGTCTATCGGCGCGGGGACGGCGACGACCGCATCGATGCGTTCGGCTCCGGCCAGGACGAGCTCAGGCTGGCGGATTACAAGCTGGCCGACCTGCGTTCGGCCGTCCGCGCCGGGCCGGACAGCGACGACCTCATGCTCACCTTCGCCGGAGAGGGCGACCGGATCCTCCTTCGCGATGCGCTGGGCGGCGCCAACGGCTCCTCGACGAGCCTCAAGATCGTGTTCGCCGACGGGACGACATGGGACCGTAGCGCGATGCGCGCTCGTGCGGTCGACGACGGCGATTCGGCCGGCGGCGACGACAAGATCTACGGCTATGACGGCAGCGACCTGTTCGTGGCCGAGGCCGGCCGGGACCTGATGGCCGGCTCCGCCGGATCGGACACCTACCGCTTCGGCCGCGGCGACGGCCACGACACGGTGCAGGACGATTCGACCTCGGCCGCCTTCAGCGACACGGTCGAGTTCACCGGATTCGCCTCGACCGACGTTTCGGTCGAGCGTCTCGGCCGCGGCAGCGACACGGTCGTCTTCCGGTTCGGCTCGGCGGCCGACGACAGCGTGACGGTGATCGACGCGCTCGCGCTCGACCGCAAGGGCGTCGAGACCTACGTCTTCTCCGACGGAGTCGTCTGGACCAAGGACACCGTCCGCCAGCTGCTCGAGAACCGGGCGCCGGTCGCGGGCGACGACGGCTATTATTCGGTGACCACCGGCCAGCCGCTGGTCGTCAAAGGCGCCGACCTTCTGCGCAACGATTTCGACTCCGACGGCGATTCGCTTCGGATCGTCGCGGTGGACGGCGGCGAGCATGGCGTCGCGTCGCTGGACGCCCAGGGCAACGTCACCTTCACCGCCACGGGCGGCTATTACGGACCGACGACGTTGCGCTACACGCTCGCCGACGGCCGCAACGGCTTTTCGCAGGCGAGCGTCGACATCCGGGTCCGCCCGATCGCCACGGCGCGCGAAGATCTCGGATTCACCGTCGCCGAGGACGGCTTCCTGACGATCCGGGTCGAACGTCTGCTCTCGAACGATCTCGACGGCGACCGGATGATCGTCAGCCAGGTGCTGGGCGCGGTGAACGGGATCGTCGCCCTGTCGAGCGACGGCAACATCGCCTTCACTCCGGCCGCCAACTTCAACGGCCGCGGCGAGTTCACCTATGTCGCCAACACTCCGGAAGGCGGACGGACCGAGGCCAAGGTCTATATCGACGTCACCCCGGTCAACGACGCCCCGGTCGCGGTCGCGGACGGAGGCTTCGTCACGCCCGAGGGCACGGCCTTCCTGATCGATCCGCGCACCCTCACGGCCAACGACAAGGACGTCGACGGCGATCCGCTGCAGATCCAGTCGCTGCTGTCGACCGCCAATATCCAGGTGACGATGACGGCCGACGGGATGATCGAGGTCCGGCCTCGCGATTATTATTGGGGCGCCGCTTATTTCGACTATGTCGTCGTCGATTCCAAGGGCGCGACGTCCACCGGGCGGGCCAACATCAGCGTTACCGCGGTCAACGATCCTCCCGAGGCGCGCCCCGACCGGTTCGACCTGACCCAGGCCGGCGAGCCGATCTACGAAGACAATCCGATCGTGATCAGCGCCGAACGCCTGCTCGGCAACGACGTCGAGCATGACGGCGAGACGCCTCGGGTCGTCGCCGTCCGCAACGATCATGGCGGCCGCGCCCGCCTGCTCGAGAACGGCACCGTGCTGTTCGAGCCGAACTCCAATTTCAACGGCGACGCCTGGTTCGAATATCAGATCACCGACGGTCACAACGGCTACAGCTGGGCGCGCGCGACGATCGTCTATGCGCCTGTCAACGACCGTCCGGCGGTGGGCAACGACCATTATGGCGACGAGGACCTTGCTCAGTTCCTCGTCGGGCAAGAGGACAAGGTGATCGAGATTCCGATCATCGAGCTTCTCAAGAACGACTACGATATCGAAGGCTTCTCGATCTTCTTCCAGGAGGCGCGCGACGCCGTTCACGGCGACATCAAGTTCTCGGTCGACGGCAAGAAGATCATCTTCACTCCGGACAAGGATTATTGGGGCGAGGCGACCTTCGCTTATTCCGTCACCGATCCCGAAGGCGCGGTGAACGGGGGCGTCGTCACCTTGTGGTTCGAGAATATCGGCGACGGCCCGCCGGTGGCCGGCCCCAACACGATCGAGGTCTTCGAGGACGTTCCAACCGTGATCCCGATCTCGGCGCTGCTCGGCAACGACACCGACATCGACCGGGATCCGCTCTACTTCCTCGACTTCGCGCCGCTGCGCGATCTCCACGGAACCCTCGAATATAATGCCAAGGGCGACATCCTGTTCACGCCCTGGGCCGATGCGACGAGCTCGTCCGGCTTCACCTACACGATCACCGACCGCCGCGACGGCTCGGCGCAGGGCGTGGTCGACATTGTGATCAGGCCTTCGAACGACGATCCCACCGTGATGTTCGATGAGGGCTTCATCACGCCGTTCGACATCCCGCTGGTGATCCGGGTCGACGACATTCTGTTCAACGATTTCGACATCGAGCAGGTCGATACCGACGGCGACGGCATTCGCGACGTCGACCTCAACGAGCCGGGCCGGCCGAGGCCGCGATTCGTCGGAGTGGAAGCGATCCTCGACCCGGACCAGCTCGCACTCGGCAAGCGGGTCAGCGTCGGCGAGTTCCAGGTAGTCGAGTTCCGCGGCGAAAAGTTCATCGTCGTCCATTTCCCGGCCGGCTTCACCGGCCAGGTGATGATCGAATATAAGATCGTGGACGCCCAGGGCCTGACCGACGTGGGCTTCGCCAAGGCGTCGGTCTCCGATTTCTACGCCGGCCTGCTCAAGGGCGGCACCAAGATCGATTATGTCGAGGGCGGAGCGCTGGTCGACACGATCCGGACCTTCACCGCCGACGACCGGGTGCTGGGACAAGGCGGCGACGACATCATCGACACCAATGCGGGAGCCGACGTCATCGACGGCGGCGACGGCGACGACTGGATCGACGCGGGCGACGACGGCGACCACATCACCGGCGGCGCGGGCTTCGACACCGTGGTCTTCGAAGGCTCGAACATCGGGGTGACCGCAAATCTGGACTCCAGGGTCGGATTGGGCGGCTTCGCCCATGGCGACGACTATATCGGGGTCGAGGCCCTGGTTGGCACCGGCTTCAACGACGAGTTCATCGGGGATTTCGCCGCCAACCGCCTCGACGGGCGGGGCGGCGACGATGAGCTCAGCGGCCGCGGCGGTATCGACACGCTGATCGGCGACACCGGCAACGACATTCTTGTCGGGGGCGGCGGCGGCGACATGCTCGACGGCGGCTCCGGCAACGACACGGCCAGCTATTTCGACGTCGACGGGAATGAGCCGGCGGGCGTGTCCATCTCGCTGGCGGCCGGCACCGCCTCCGGCGGCGACGCCGAAGGCGACACTCTGATCAGCATCGAGAATCTCATCGGCACCCGCCACGCCGACACGCTGATCGGCGATTCGCAGGCCAACCGCCTCGACGGCGGCCGCGGCGACGACCAGATCGAGGGCGGCCAGGGCGACGACATCCTGATCGGTGGCCGCGGCGCCGACAATCTGGCCGGCGGCGAGGGCGTCGATACGATCGCTTACTCGACATCCGTCGACGGCGTGACGATCGATCTCGCCGACAATATGGCCAGCAGCGGCGATGCGCAGGGCGACGTGCTCTCGGGGATCGAGATCGTCGAGGCGAGCTTCCACAACGATATCGTGCGCGGCAGCGATTCGAACAATCGCCTGCGCGGGGGCCGCGGCGCCGACGTCATCGACGGCCGCGGCGGCTTCGACACCGTCGACTACGCAAGAGCGGACGAAGCCGTGACCGTAGACCTGTCCCAGGGCCGGGGCCTCGCGGGCGAAGCGCTGGGCGACACGCTGTTCGGAATCGAGAAGCTGCTCGGCTCGATCCATGCGGACACCTTCATCGGCAGCAGCGGCGACGACACGTTCGACGGCGGCGTCGGCGACGACCAGCTTCGCGGGGGCTTCGGCTCGGACAGCTACCTGTTCGACTTCGACAGCGCGGAAGACGTCATCACCGAAATCGGCGGCTCGGCGGATATCGACCGGCTCATCCTGTCGAGCGCGCTCGCCCCCAAGGACATCTCGCTTCTGCGCAGCGGCGACAATTTGCTCGTCGAGATGGAGAAGGACGACGGATACCTGATCGACACCGTAACCGTGACCGACCATTTCCTGGGGGCTGCGACCGGCATTGAGGAAATCGTCTTCGCCAACGGCACGGTCTGGGACCGCGCCCGGATGGAGACCCTGCTCCGGGTCGGCCGGTTCAACGCCCAGGACGACGTCTACCGGTTCGGAGTCGAGGACGAGGTCGTCCTCATCGATCCCGCCACCCTGATCCTGAACGACGCCGCGGAAGGCGTGGAGCAGCTCGAGTTCGTCTCCGTCCAGGATGCGCGCTTCGGCAGCGTCACCCGCCGGGCCGACGGCATGATCGAGTTCCGCGGCGCCGCCAATCATTTCGGCGACGCCTTCTTCGAATATACGGTGCGCGACCAGTTCGGCAGGGAATCGACCGCGGAGGTCGAGGTCAACCTATCGCCCGTCAACGACGCCCCGGTCGGGGTCGACGACGACCTCGTCTATGCGGTCGAGGACGAGGTGCTCCGGATCCGCATCGATAACCTCCTCGCCAACGATTACGACGTCGACGGCAATAAGGAGTTCGAGCAACTCAGGATCGTCAAGCTCGAGCCGCTCAGGAACCTGGCCGGCGAGGCGCTCGATCCCTACAAGCACGTCGACTATACCGGGTCGTCCACCCATTTCTCGTGGAAGCTCGACGGCGCCTATATCGAGCTGAAGCCCAGGCCCGATTATTTCGGCTTCGCCGGCTTCACCTACACGCTCGCCGACCGCGCCGGCGCGACCGCGACCGCCAGCGTCGAGATTCGCGTCTCGCCGGTCAACGACGCGCCCAGGCTCGACAAGCAAGAGCACAGCGTTCGGTTGGAGACGACGACCACGATCACGGTCGCCCAGCTGATGGCGCGCGTCTACGACATCGAGGGCGACGGCTTCACTTTCCAGGGACTTCATCCCGGCGCCGACGAGAACCCCACCGACAACGGCTCCGTCGTGTTCGATGCCGCCAACCAGACCATCGCTTATACGCCGAATGCGCTCGGCGAGGCGACGATCCAGTTCAACGTGATCGACGCGCGGGGCGCCGCGGCGACGCTCAACTACAGGCTCAAGGTCCGTCCGCTCAACGACGCCCCGATCGCCCGCAACGATTTCGGCTTGCGCACGCTCGAGGACACGATCCTCATCATCGATCCCAAGGACATCCTCGCCAACGACAGCGACGAGAATAGCGACACCATCCTGCTGAGCGCGGTCGAGCGCTTCGCGGACAACGGCAAGGTCCGGATCAACGAAACCGGAATGATCGAATTCCGCCCCCGCGCCGATTACAACGGAGCGGCCGGCTTCGAATATACGATCAGCGACGGCCGCGGCGGCTTCGACACCGCCTACGTCTCGATCACCGTGATGCCGCGCAACGAGGGCCCGATCCTGCGCAACGACCTGGTCACCGGGCTCGAGGACAAGCCGCTCTACGTCATTCCGGCCGAAGCGTTCGGCAACGACATCGATCGCGACGGCGACGTGCTGTTCTTCAAGCGCTCCACCGTCCTTGGAGAGCTGACGCACAAGTTCCTGTCGCCGAATTACGAGGTGGTCGCGAAGCTCGGCAACAATCGCGACCTGCCCGACTGGCTTACCTTCAACGCTGCGACGATGACCTTCTCCGGCACGATGCCGGCGGGCCGCACTGAGCCCGTCGAGGTCGTGATCTTCATCCGCGACCCGAACAACGGCGCGACCCACGCGCACCGCTTCACCCTGGATGCCAAGGCTCTCGCCGAGGCCAAGCCGCTGCGCGGCAAGGTCATGGAATTCTATCAGGTTCGCGAGAGCTTCGCGCTCGGGATCGAGTTCGGCGCCGCCCGCATGGGTGATGGAGTCACCGCGGCCGCGACTCTCGCCGACGGATCGGGCCTGCCCGACTGGCTGAGCTTCAACCCGGCGACGCTTCGCTTCACGGGCACCCCGCCTGTCGAGGCGACCCAGCCCTTCGATGTCGCGATCACCTTCACCTACCAAAAGGCCGGTTCGGTGCCGGTCAGCTTCGTCGAGAAGATCGCAATCGACCCGGCGCAGTCGCAGGCCGTCCAGTCCGGCATCCGCTACGACAGCGACATCGCCTTGTTCGACATCAGCAGGGGCAGCTTCTCCGCCTCTCTGATCGGCGGCCGGCCGCTGCCCGACTGGCTGGCTTTCGACACCCAGACGATGACCCTCAAGCTGACCGGCTTCGAGCCCGACGCGGACGCTCCGGTAGCGCGGCTTCAGATCGTCTTCACCCCGGACATGGACGCGCTTCCCGAGGACACCTACGCCTCGAGCAAGCAGGGCTTCACCCTCGAATTCCTCATCGATCCGCGTCTGCCGCTCGATCCGGCGATCAACGCCCTGCTCAGCAACGATCCGTTCTTCGCCGCGCAGGGCCTGTTCGCGCTCGATCTGGGCGCCGCGGCCTCGATCGAGGCGCAGCGCGAGAGCCGCGCGCCGCTGCCGTCCTGGTTGAGCTTCAACGCGCAGACCCTGAGCTTCGCCGGGATGCCGCCTTCCTCCTATGTCGGGGCTGTCCCGGTCCGGCTCAACATCGGCGGCGACGGCTCGAGCCTGCCTAGCATGTCGGTGATCACCGACGTCGTGGTCGACCGCACCTTCACCGTCAAGGACGGCTCGGGGGGCCTGTCGGGTTCGACTCTCAAGGAGCGGCTCAACCTCTTCACGCCCGAGGATTTCAACGGCTCGGTTGCAATCGAATATCACGCGACCGACGAGAAGGGCGGAGTGTCGTCCGCGCCGGCGCATATCGTGTTCAACGTCACTCCGCAGGCGGAGCGGCCCGATGCGATCCGCGACCGCATCGACACGGTCGAAAACGGGCTGAAGACCATCGCAGTCACGACCCTGCTCGACAACGATCGCGACGACGACGGCGATTCGATGCGCGTCACTGCGATCGGGTCGACCTCGAACGGCACCCTGACGGTCAATCTGGCGACGATCACGCTCGATCCCCCGGCCGGACTGACGGCGGGCGAAGGCGCGACCTGGTCGGCGGCCCTCGCCGACGGCTCGGCGCTTCCGTCCTGGATGACCGTCGACCCGGCGACGGGCAGGATCACGGCCGTCGTGCCGCTCGACATGCTCGGGGCGCTCGACATACGGGTCAGCGCGACGCTCGGCACGACGACCCAGTCGGCGCTGATCCGACAGGCCTTCGACGGCAATGCCGGAGCGACGATCAGCTACCAGGGCAATTCGGCCTTCTCCGGAGTCGACAGCTTCACCTACGTTGTCACCGACGACCGCCAGGGCCCGACCACCGGGACTGCCGACGTGTACGTCGCCCCGCTGTTCGATCCGCCGACCGCCAACCAGGACAGCCTGCTCGCGACCGAGGATACGCCGCTGATCATCAGCCCCGCGGCACTGCTCGCCAACGACATCGACGTCGACGGCGATCCGATCCGCTTCCTCGGCGTCCTGAACGCGGCCAACGGCACGGTCGGCTTCGACGGCATGAACATCCTGTTCACGCCCAATGCCAATTTCTCGGGCCAGGCCCGGTTCGAATATGAGATCACGGACGACAATCACGGCTCCAGCATCGGAACCGTCCTGCTCAACGTCCGCTCGACCAACCGCGCGCCCGTCGCCGCGACCGACATCATCGCGACGGTCGAGGACGTTCCGTTCGAGTTCACTCCGGCCTTGCTGCTCGCCAACGACAGCGATCCGGACGGGGACGCCTTCCGCTTCGTCTCGATCTCCAGGAGCAACGCCGACGGCCGGATCATCGAGCTGCCGGGCGGACGCTTCCAGTTCGTTCCCGACGAGAACGTGACCGGCCCGGTCAGCTTCTCCTACGTCATCACCGACGGACGGCTCAGCAAGACCGGCACGGCCAGCTTCGACATCGCAGCGGTCAACGACGCTCCGATCGCCAACGCCGACGGAGTGGGCACCGGCAACAATCCCATCGGGATCTTCGTCGGCGACCAGGATCAACCCCTGACCATCGACTTCGCCCGCCTGATCATCAACGACCGCGACGTCGAGGGCGACAGCTTCGACATCGTCGAGATATTCGACGGCGATAACGGCAGCGTCGTCAGGGACGGCAGGACCGCGGTGTTCACCCCGCGCGCGGGCTATTATGGCGATGCCGGCTTCCATTACCGGGTGACCGACACGCACGGCGCGACCAGCATCGGCTACGTCAACCTGACCATCATGCCCGAGTTCGACCTGCCGATCGCAGTGTCGGACTCCGGCCTCGAGCTGTTCGAGGACGGCTTTATCGACATCGATCCAGCTCACCTGATGGCGAACGATTACGTGCCCGAGGGCACTACGCCCATCTTCCTCGGGCTGACCGGAACCGGAGTCACCGCTCTTGCGAACGGCCACTACCGATTCTCCCCGGCCAAGGATTTCTTCGGCAAGGTGACGCTTTCCTACGCGATCACCAACGAATCCGGGTTCGCCATCCCGACCACGGTGACGATCAACGTGCTTCCGGTCGGAGACAATCCGGTCGCCCGCGGCGATGCGCTCGACATGGTCGAGGACCAGCCCCTGACAATCTTCAGCACCGAGCTGCTCGCCAACGATTACGACGTCGACCGCCAGGCGATCGAGCTGACGCGGATCCTCGACACGCAGGGCGTCACCGTGACCGACAACGGCATCGGTCAGCTGATCATAACCCCCGACGCCGATTTCAGCGGACCGGCCTGGTTCGATTACGAGATCGAGGATTCCTCGGGTATCGCCGCGACGGCCCGGGTGACGGTGACGATCGCCGCGGTCAACGACGCGCCCGTCATCGCGGCGCTTCCGGTGCTGACCGGCCGCGAGGACCAGCCCTTCTCCGCGGTCCTGCCGGCCGGCACCTTCAGCGACGCCGACGGGGACGTGCTCCTGATCGAGGCTCGGGCGCCCGGCGGGGGAGCGCTTCCCGAATGGCTGACCTTCGACCGAAGCACCCGGGCCTTCAGCGGAAACCCGCCGGCGGACTTCAACGGCACGATCGCGGTCGAGCTGCTCGCCGACGACCGCAAGGCGGTCACCAAGCGCCAGATCCTCATCTCGATCGCCCCGGTCAACGACTCGCCCGATCTGGCGGCGCCGCTGCCCGACTTGGAGGGGACGGAGGACCAGGCGTTCAGCTTCGTGCTCGCGACCTCCGGCTTCACCGACCGCGACGGCGACGGCCTGAGCTTCGCCGTGACCCTGGCCGACGGCACCGCACTGCCCGACTGGGTCGCCTTCGACGGCGCGATCCTCTCCGGCCGGCCGCCGGCCGACTTCAACGGCACCCTGTCGCTCAGGATCGTCGCAAGCGACGGAGAGCTCAGCGTCGCCGACCTGTTCGATCTCCGGATCGCCCCGGTCAACGACCGCCCGACCGTCCAGACTCCTCTGGCCGACGTCGCGACCAGCGAGGACGAGGCGATCGACATCGCGATCCCCGTTGCGAACTTCGCCGATGTCGACGGGGACACTCTGGCATTGACCGCCAGGCTCGCCGACGGGTCGGCCCTGCCGGGCTGGATGAGGTTCGAGAACGGTCGGCTCACGGGCACTCCGCCGGCGAACTTCTACGGCGTCTTCGACATCGAGGTGCTCGCCTCCGACGGCGCGCTCGCCGTCGCCGACGTCTTCCGGCTTACGGTCCAACCCGTCAACGACTCGCCCGCCTTGCTCGTCCCTCTGGCCGACCAGGTCTATGCCGAGGATCAGTCCGTCGACTTCACCGTCCCGGCCGGGACCTTCGGCGACCTCGACGGCGATGCCCTGACCCTCGCCGCCGCCCTTGAGGACGGATCGGCGCTTCCGTCCTGGCTGAGCTTCGACTCCGCGGTGGGGCGCTTCACCGGCACGCCGCCGGCCGATTATAACGGCGCGCTGTCCATCGCGGTGACCGCCAGCGACGGCTCGCTCGGCGCCGGCGACGTCTTCACCCTGCAGATCGCCGGAGTGAACGACAGCCCGGTCGTCGCGAGCCCGCTGGCCGACCGGAACGTTGCCGAAGACAGCCTGATCGACTTTGCGATCCCCGCCGAGACCTTCGCAGACGTCGACGGCGACGCTCTGACCTTGACGGCGCGGCTTGCCGACGGCGCCGCCTTGCCGGGCTGGCTGAGCTTCGACGGCGAGCGCCTGACCGGCACTCCGCCAGCGGACTTCAACGGCGCGATCGATATCGCCGTGACCGCCAGCGACGGAGTGCTGAGCGTCTCCGATACGTTCCGCCTGACGATCGACCCGGTCAACGACCGGCCCGTGGTCCTGAGCGCGATCGCCGACGCCGCGTCCGACGAGGACCAGCCGCTCGACGTCCTGCTGCCCACGGGCACGTTCGGCGACGTGGACGGCGATGCGCTTAGCCTGACCGCGACGCTCGCCGGCGGCGAGCCGCTGCCGGCCTGGCTGAGCTTCGACGGCGCCCGCTTCACCGGAACCCCGCCGGCGAACTTCAACGGCTCGATCGACATCGCGGTCACCGCCTCGGACGGGGCGCTGGGCGTCAGCGATACGTTCCGGCTGACGATCAACCCGGTCAACGACGCTCCGACGCTCGAAGCGCTCCTCGCCGACGTCAACCGGCTCGAAGACACGACGCTCGACCTCGTCATCCCGGAGGGCAGCTTCGCCGATCTCGACGGCGACGCGCTTAGCCTGTCCGCGACTCTCGCGAACGGCGATCCGCTTCCGTCCTGGCTGAGCTTCGACGGCAGCCGCTTCACCGGCACCCCGCCGGCGAACTTCAACGGCGCGATCGACCTGGTCGTGACCGCCAGCGACGGAGCGCTCAGCGTCAGCGATACGTTCAGGCTGACCTTCGACCCGGTCAACGACCGGCCGACGCTCGAGGCCGCTCTTGCCGACCTCGTCAGCCCCGAAGACGTGGCGATCGACGTCGCGATCCCGGCCGGCGCCTTCGCGGACCTCGACGGCGACGCCCTGACTCTGACCGCCACTCTCGTCGGCGGCGCCGCCCTGCCCGAGTGGCTGAGCTTCGACGGCAGCCGCCTGACCGGTACTCCGCCCGCGGACTATAACGGTGCGTTCGACATCGAGGTCACCGCCAGCGACGGCGAGCTGACCGTCAGCGACCTGTTCCGGCTCACCGTCACGGCCGAGAACGACCCGCCCGTCGTGCTCCAGCCGATCGCCGATGCCGTTTCGGCGGAGGACCAACCGATTGATATCCTGCTGCCCGCCGGGACGTTCGGCGACATCGACGGCGACGCCCTCACCATCACCGCGGCGCTCGCCGGCGGCGATCCGCTGCCGGACTGGCTCAGCTTCGACGGCGCCCGCTTCACCGGCACCCCGCCGGCCAACTCCAACGGCTCGATCGACATCGCGGTGACCGCCGTCGACGGCGCGCTCAGCGTAAGCGATACGTTCCGGCTCACCATCGACCCGGTCAACGACCGGCCGACCCTCGAGGTCGCGCTGGCGGACTCGAGCGGGGCCGAGGATGTGGCGGTCGCCGTCGCGATCCCGCTCGGCAGCTTCGCGGACGTCGACGGCGACCGGCTGACGCTGACGGCAACTCTCGCCGGCGGGGCCGCCCTGCCGGACTGGCTGAGCTTCGACGGCGAGCGCCTGACCGGCACTCCCCCGGCGGACTTCAATGGCATGTTCGACATCGAGGTGACGGCCAGCGACGGGACGCTCACGGTCTCCGACGTCTTCCGGCTGACCTTCGACCCGGTCAACGACCGGCCGACGCTCGAGGCGCTTCTGGTTGACGCGTTCGTTCGGGAGGACAGCCTGGTCGACGTCGAGATTCCGGCCGGGACCTTCGCGGACCTCGACAACGACGCCTTGACCCTCACGGCCGCCCTCGCCGGCGGCGCCGCGCTGCCCGGCTGGCTGAGCTTCGCCGGCGGCCGACTGACCGGCACCCCGCCGGCCGATTTCCACGGCGCGTTCGACATCGAGGTCACCGCCAGCGACGGCGCCCTCACGGTGTCCGACCTGTTCCGGCTGACCATCGTCCCGGTGAACGACCCGCCGGTCCTCCTGGCCGCGATCGCCGACGCCGCGTCCGACGAGGACCGGCCGATCGACATCCTTCTACCGGAAGGCACGTTCGGCGACGTCGACGGCGACGGCCTCGTCCTGAGCGCGACGCTGGCCGGCGGCGATCCGCTGCCCGGCTGGCTGGCCTTCGACGGTGCCCGATTCACCGGCACCCCGCCGGCCAACTTCAACGGCTCGATCGATATCAAGGTCACCGCATCGGACGGAGCGCTCGCCGTCAGCGATACGTTCCGCCTGACGATCAACCCCGTAAACGATGGTCCGACGCTCGAATCGCTCCTCGCCGACGTCCGCCGGCTCGAGGACAGCCTGATCGAGCTGATCCTGCCGGAGGGCAGCTTCGCCGACCTCGACGGCGATGCGCTCACCTTGTCGGCCTCGCTCGCCAATGGCGCCCCGTTGCCGTCCTGGCTGAGCTTCGACGGCGCCCGCTTCACCGGCACCCCGCCGGCCAACTTCAACGGCTCGATCGACCTGGTCGTGACTGCCGGCGACGGGAAGGCCCAGGTCAGCGACTCGTTCCGGCTGACGATCGACCCGGTCAACGACCGACCGACGCTGATCGCCACCCTCCCCGACGCTGTCCGCGGCGAGGACGTCGCGATCGATCTCACTCTGCCCTCGGGCAGCTTCGCCGACGTCGACGGCGACTCGCTGACCCTGACCGCGACCTTGGCCGGCGGCGGCGCCCTGCCGGCCTGGCTGAGCTTCGCGGCCGGCCGGCTCACCGGCATTCCGCCGCTCGACTATAACGGGATCCTCGACATCGAGGTTCTGGCGAGCGATGGCGCGCTGGCGGTGACGGATGTCTTCCGCCTCACCATCAGCCCGCGCAACGATCCTCCGGTCTTGTTCGCGCCGCTCGCCGACGCGGTCTATGCCGAGGACCGGCCGATCGACGTGGAAATTCCAGCTGAAACCTTCCGCGACGTCGATGGCGATACCCTGACCGTGACCGCGCTCCTGGCCGATGGCGGAGCGCTGCCGGCCTGGCTGAACTTCGCCGGGGGCAGGATCACCGGCACTCCGCCGGCCAATTTCAACGGAAGCATCGACATCGAGGTCACCGCCAGCGACGGCGCGATGACGGTGTCGAACATCTTCCGACTCACCATCCTGGCCGTGAACGACGCTCCGGTTCTCAGCCGGCTGCTCGGCAACGTCTCCAGGCCCGAGGATATGGCGATCGACATCGCCATCCCGGAAGGCAGTTTCACGGACGTCGACGCCGACTCGCTCGCCCTGTCGGCGCGGCTGGCCGACGGCAGCGCGCTTCCCGCCTGGCTGCACTTCGACGGTGCCCGCTTCACCGGAACGCCTCCGGCCGACTTCAACGGCTTCCTTCTCCTTGAAGTGGTCGCCAGCGACGGCCAGCTCGAAGCGTCGGGCACGTTCCGGCTGACTATCGACCCGGTGAATGACCGGCCGGTGCTGACCCAGCCCATCGCGGACGCCGCGGTGGCCGAAGACAATGGGGTCGACATCAACATTCCGGCCGCCACCTTCGGCGACATCGACGGGGATATGCTGGCGCTGTCGGCGAGCCTGGCCGGCGGCGGAGCGCTGCCGGCCTGGCTCAGCTTCCAGAACGGCCGCTTCACCGGTATTCCGCCGGCTAACTTCAACGGCGCCCTCGAGATCCAGGTGACCGCCAGCGACGGCCTGCTGACCGCGACAGAGTCGTTCAACCTCGCAGTGACTCCGGTCAACGACGCTCCGGTCGCCGGCCTCGACGTGCCCGACAGCGTCAAGCCGGGCGGCTATCCGTTTGAGATTGCGGTACCCGTTGCGGCGTTCACCGACGTCGACGGCGATGCGCTGACCGTGACGGCGAGGCTCGCCGGCGGCGCGCCACTGCCGAGCTGGCTCAACTTCGACGGGACCCGTCTCACCGGCACCCCGCCGCGCAGCATGAGCGCCGCCTTCGCGGTCGAGCTGATCGCGAGCGACGGCAAGGCGACCGCCTCGCAGATCTTCGGCCTGACGATCACTCCGTCCAATGCGGCGCCCCTGCTCGGCACTCCGATCGGTACGATCACCATCGCTGAGGATACCGCGCTCGACTTCGCGGTGCCGGGCACCGCCTTCGTCGATCCGGACGGCGACACGCTCCTCCTCTCGGCGACTCAGGCCGACGGCGCAGCGCTTCCGGCCTGGCTTTCGTTCACCGCGGGTCGCTTCACCGGCACTCCGCCGGCCAATTACAATGGCAGCCTCGCCCTCAAGGTCACTGCCAGCGACGGCGAGTTCCAGGTCTCCCAGAGCTTCGGCCTAGTCATTGCCGCCGTGAACGACGCTCCGAGCGCCGTGGCCGACGGGCTGTTCCTGGTGAAGGGCGGGGACACGCTCACCATCCTGGCTTCCTCTCTGCTCGAGAACGACAGCGACGTGGAAGGCTCGACGCTTTCGATCGTGTCCGTGGCGAACGGCGCGCACGGCCGCGCCCATATCTCGGCGACGGGGGAGATCGTCTACATTCCCGACCTGCTGTTCATCGGCGACGACAGCTTCCAGTACAGCGTCAGCGACGGCGGCCTCGTCTCGACCTCGACGGTGCGCGTGCAGGTCACCAATCCGTTCGCCGGCTGGCAGCAGGGAACTTCGGGCTCCGACAATCTCAAAGGCAATATGACCAGCGCGAACGAAATCTTCGCGGCGGAAGGCGACGATCACGTGAAGGGCGGCAAGCTCGCCGACAAGCTGGCGGGCGGCGACGGAGCCGATCACATCCAGGGAATGCAGGGCGACGACCTGCTCTACGGCCAGGCTGGCAACGACAAGTTAAACGGAGGCGACGGCTTCGACACCGCCGTTTTCGCCGGCGACCGCTCCAGCTACGTGCTCACCACGCTGAACGGCGAGCTTCGAATCACCGACCTCGACGCCTCGACCCACGGCAACGAAGGCACCGATACGCTGGTCGGAATCGAACGCCTTTCCTTCCGAAGCGGCGAGACGCTTTCGATCGCCTCGCCGATCGTCATCGATCTCGACGGCGACGGCAACGAGTTGCTCAGTTCCGGCGAAAGCAATGCCCGCTTCGACATGGACGGTGACGGCAAGCCGGACGACACCAGCTGGTTCGGAAGCGGCGACGCGATCCTTTTCCTCGACCGCGACGGCAACGGCACGGTGACCAACGCCAAGGAATTCAGCTTCGTCCAGGATGCGGAGAATGCGCGCTCGGACCTCGAAGGGCTTCGTTCGTTCGACACGGACAAGGACGGGAAGCTCTCCGCCACCGACTCCGATTTCGCCAAGTTCAGGCTCTGGCAGGACCGCAACGGCGACGGAGTGGCGACGGCGGCCGAGATCACCACTCTCGCAAGCTCGAACCTCGCCAGCCTCTCCCTTGCGGGCGCTCCGACCAATCTGACGGCCAATGCCGGAAGCGCGGTCGCGATCAACACCGGCCAGTTCACCCGGACGGACGGGACCCAGGGCATGTTCTCCGACGCGGCCCTGACCTATTTCTCCGGAGCGCCCGGGGCCAGGGCGCGGATCGATCTGACCCGCCAGTCCTTCGGCAAGAAAAGCAAGAAATACCATGTCATGGCGCAGGGCGGAGAGCTCTTCGTCTCGCTCACCAGGGCCAAGGGCGATGTCGACCCGGGCTCGGGCCGGATCGGCCCCGCCACCCTGCTCAGCTTCAAGGGCAAGACGATCGGGATGCTCGCGCCGATCATCCTCGACC
>DASVVM010000025.1:0-14469 GCA_036386555.1 Allosphingosinicella sp. | reverse complement strand
CCGGTCGAGCCCATCAGGCCGATCACGTCGCCGCGCTTGACGCGCTGGCCGGCGCTGACCAGCGACTTGGAAAGGTGGCCGTAGCGGGTCTGGATGCCGTGGCCGTGCTCGAGCTCGACGAGGTTGCCGTAGCCGCCGCTATTATATTCGGAGCGGCCGACGGTGGCGTCGGCGGTGGCGTAGATCGGGGTTCCGATCGGGCCGGCGAGGTCGATCCCGGCGTGCATCGCGGCGCGGCCCCTGAACGGATCGGAGCGGACTCCGTAGCCCGAGGTGAAGTTGGTGCCGCGGACCGGCTCGGTCGACGGAATGGCGACGGTGCCCTGCTCGAGCTGGTCGAGCTTGGTCCAGCTGTTGAACAAAGCCTTGAAATTGGGGTCGGCGGCGCGGACCGTCTCGACCGCCTCGAACGGGCCGCCGGTTCCGGTGTGGAGACGGCTCGGATCGAGGCCGAGGCGGCGGACTTCGAGGGCGGTGAGCTGGTAGCGGCGCTGGGCGGCTTCCTTGATCACCGCGACGTCGGCCTGCATCGCGGCGAGCTCGCGCTCCATCCGGGCGACGTCGGCGTTCGACGGGGCGGCGGAGGCGCCGGCGAGCTGGGCGGCGGCGAATATCGACCAGAAGACCAGAATGAGGGCTGCAAGGGCGGCCGCGGCCTGGACTCCGGAGCCGACGCGGACCCGGCGCAAAGCCTTGCCGTCATGGAGAAAAATGTCGCGCGGCTTGAACGTCGCGCGGAACATTCCGACCGGTCCCGCATTGTTTGTCTTGGTCAGCACCATCAAATCCCCGGACTGGCCGCCCCTTACTGGGCGCGGCCACGCATAAGCGCGACCGAAAGCATTAAATCTAAGGCGTTTCCGCCCCCTCGATGACGTCAGGGAAGGCCCCCTCCGCGACGTGATGGCTGGAGACTGTTAAACATCTCCTGCCACGGCAAGCGCCGAGTAGTAATCGCGGGACAGACCGGCTTCATCGCGCGCTGAATCGTTGAATGGAGGCTTCAGGACGCCTTTGAAATGGGCGCCGACCAGCCGCCTCCAGGTCGAAACCGGCGCGATTCCGCGCGATTCACAGCCCCATCGGAACCATTTCGAGCCGGCCGCGACGTGCCGGATCTCGTCGCGGTAGATCCGCCCCAGGATCGCCGCCGAGCGCAGGTCGCCGGCCGCCTCGAACCGGGCCACTGCGGCGGGCGTGACGTCGAGCCCGCGCGCCTCCAGGACCATCGGGACGACCGCGAGGCGGGCGAGCGGATCGCCGGCCGTCGCCCCGGCCGCTTCCCACAGCCCGTCATGGGCCGGGAGATCGCCATAAGCCGAGCCGAGCGTCCGAAGGCGCCGGTCGAGCAGAGCGAAATGCATGGCCTCGTCGGCGCCGACCGAGAACCAGTCGTCGACGAAGCCCGGGGGAAAGCCGACCCCGAAGCGGCCGGCGAGGTCGAAGGCGAGGTCGATCGCCGAATATTCGATATGGGCGAGCGCGTGGAGCATCGCGATCCGGCCCCGCTCGGAGCCGCCCCGCCCGCGCTTGGGCATTTGCGAGGGAGGAAGGAGCTCGGGCCGGGCCGGCCTGGCCGGCGAGTCCGGCATGGCGACGTCGAAGGAAGGCTCGAGCTCGCCCCGGCGCCAGGCCCGGGCGGCGGCTCGAGCGGTTCGGACCTTGGCCTTCGGCTCGGCGGCGAGGAGGACGGCGCGACAGGCCTGGGCGACGGTCGCGGGGGAGGCGGCTGACATGGTCTCACTTGCGCTCAAGCTGGCATTCAACGGTACGTCATTCCGGCGAAGGCCGGAATCCATGAACACGGGTCGATGAGAATTCGCTCAGAACCGTGTTCATGGATCCCGGGTCAAGCCCGGGATGACGGAAGGGCCGGCCGCACAGGGCTTAAAGTGCGTCGAGGCTTTCCTCCAGCCGGTCGAGGTCGATCCCGGTCCGAAGCGTGTCGAGGCCCTCCACCACGAAGTAGCGGGGCTGGAAAATGTCGGACCGGTAGGGCGTCCGGATCACGCGCTCGAGATCGAAGGGCAGGCGCTGGGGCCTGGCGCTGTCGAGCGCATAGGCCGCCTCGCCGAAGCTCGATGCGAGGCCGGCGCCGTAGAGTTTGAGAGCCCCCTCCTCCACCGCAACGCCGAACTCGACGGTGAACCAGTAGAGGCGCGAGAAGATGGCGACCCGGTCCTTGGCCACCGCCTTCAACCCCTCCTCGCCGAGCCGCTGCATGAAGTCGGCGAACCAGCGTGTCGCGAGCATCGGCACGTGGCCGAACACGTCGTGGAAGACGTCCGGCTCCTCGAGATAGTCGAGGCTCGAGGCGGGGCGGATGAAATTGCCGGCGGGGAATTGGCGGCGGGCGAGATGGGCGAAGAAGATTTCGTCGGGAAGCAGGCCCGGGACCGGGACCACGATCCATCCCGAGCGGGGCAGCAGCCGTTCGTTCAGATCGTCGAAATTGGGGATTCCCGAACGCGACAGAAGCAGCGAATCGAGCCCCTCCTCGAAGGCCGCCACGGCCCGGCCGGCGAGCTTGCGGCGCTGGCGGGCGTAAAGCATGTCCCAGACCCGATGCTCCTCGGCCGTGAAGTGCGCCCAGTTTTGCGGGATCGTCCAATCCTCCGCCGTCTCCGGCGGGCGGGCCGGAGGCGGGGGCGGCAGGGTCTCTGTAAAGTCGGTGAACATCGGGTCTCTCCACATGAAAAAACCCCGCCCGGAGGTCCGGACGGGGTCGGTTTGAAGCTGAGGCTGTTAAGCGCGCGCTATTCCGGTCCCGCCCGAGCGATTCCGTAATGATAATAGCTGGAAGCCGCGGCGGAGATCGTCGCGATATCGAAAGCGGCGGAGGCGCGCATCGGCTTCATCCTTCGGAGGCTGGCTTACAAAAGCCTGTTTGTCAACGCGCGGCTTAGCGCGCGCTGAACCGAGCTTCGACCTTGGGCGCGGCCGGAATCGACCGAGGCGAGCGGGTATCAGAAAACGTCTGAAGAGCCGGATAACTTACTAAAACAACTAATTAAGTTCTAATCGCAGCAAGTTATCTTGCCAGTATCAGAAGATCGAAACGAACCTATCCCGCGTGAATTTCAAATCCAGGACATACCTGTTATACCGCTCTTGCCTGTTTTCTTTATCTGGTCGGAGAAGCAACATGTGCGACATATCACCGGTCTTAGCCCGTATAAGCCTCACTCTTGGGGCCATGGTTTTAGCTGCTGTCCTCATCGGAGTTGCCGCGGCCGCAAACGGCTCGATCCTTGCTGCGTGGATGTCGGCGGGGTGGATGACGGCCGGCGCGATCGCCACGGCCAGCGCCTTGGCGCTATGCACAGCCGCGGTTTCTGCGCTGGACAAATTCTGCACCTGCCTTTCGCCCAGATGCTCAGGAGATTGTCGCAATTTGCGCAACACGCTCAATGGCATCCGTACAGTGCTGAGCATCCAGGCCGCCTCGGCCCTGGCGCTCGTCATCCCCGCGCTGATCCCTTATGTCGCAGCCGGCGGAATGATAGCCATCATCGGCGCTCTGATCAGCCAAATTGCCCTGCTCATTGGGGTGATACTGTTCCTCGCCAGGCTTCGCGGCTGCGCCCGGGTGGGCGACGGCGCTACGGATTTGGGGGGCAGCGCCGGGGTCTCGACAGGCTAGGGGAAGGATAGGTTCCGATTCGTCCGGTAATCACGGCAGCTCGCGCGCGGCGGCCAGCACCTCCTCGGCATGGCCGGGCACCTTCACCTTGCGCCACACCCGCTTCACGACGCCGTCGCGGTCGACCAGGAAGGTCGCCCGCTCGATTCCCATATATTTGCGGCCGTACATCGATTTCTCGACCCAGGTCCCGAACGCCTCGCAGGCCGAGCCGTCGGAGTCGGTGGCGAGGGGGACCTTGAGGCCGAATTTCTCGATGAACTTCACATGCTTTTTCGCATCGTCCTTCGACACTCCGAGGATCCATGTGCCGGCATTCTTGAACTCCTCGGCGAGCGCGGTGAAGGCCTGCGCCTCGGCGGTGCAGCCCGACGTGTCGTCCTTGGGGTAGAAATAGATGACGAGCTTCTGGCCGCCGAAATCGGCCGGGCTGATCGCCTTGCCCTCGATGCTCGCCAGCTTCACGTCCGGAACCTTGTCGCCTTCGCTCAGCATTTTTCAGTCTCCCGACGCCACCCGGCGCCACAGCTCCGCCACCCTCTGCCGCGCCGCGTCGTGGGCCGCAAGCAAAGCGTTCCAGTCGGGCAGGCCGCAGGCCGCCGCGACCAGGGGCTTGGTCTCGTCGGGCGGCGCGTCGGAGGCCGGGGAGACCAGGCGGAACATGACCAGCATCCGGGTCAGGAGGCGAAGCGCCGGGTCGATCTCGTTCGACACCAGCCCGGCCTCGACCAGCTTTTCGAGCGCGTCCTCGAGATGGGGATAGAGGCCGAGATTGTGCTTGAGCTGAAGCGTGTGAACGGCGAATTCGAGATCGACGAGACCGCCCGGGCCGAGCTTGATGTCGAACCGCCCCCGTGCCGTCTTGTGGGCGGCCATCTCGGTCCGCATCGCCACCGCGTCGGCGACCAGCCGCACCGGGTCGCGGGGCCTAGCCAAGGTCGAGTCGATCACCGACTGAAGCGCGGCTCGCCCCTCCGCCGAGCCGAACACCGGCCGGGCCCGGGTAAGCGCCATATGCTCCCAGGTCCAGGCCTGCTCGCTCTGGTAGCGGGCGAAGCTTTCGAGGCTCACCGCCAGCATTCCGTCGGTACCGGAGGGGCGAAGCCGCGTGTCGACGTCGTAGAGCGGCCCCGAAGCGGTCGGGACGCTGAGGGCGGCGGTGATCCGGGGCGCCAGGCGGTTGAAATAATCGGTGGCGCGCAGCGGCCGGGGCCCGTCCGATTCCGCCTCATGGGTGCCGCTGAACAGATAGACGAGATCGAGGTCCGAGGCGTGGGTCAGGGCCTCGCCGCCGAGCCGGCCGAGGCCCATGATCAGCAGCTCGGAGCCGTTCACCCGTCCATGCCGCGCTTCGAACTCCGCGGTCGCCGCGCGGGCGAGGACGTTGATCGCGGCCTCGGCAATGCGCGAATAGCCCTCCGCCGCCTCGATCGGGTCTGAATGGGCGACGATCAGCTGCACGCCGAGCGCGAAGCGGCGTTCGTTGACCCGCCGCCTCACCCGGTCGAGGACGAGCTGGTAATCCTCGCCCTCGCGTTCGGAGCGGGAGAAGTCCGCGACCAGCGCCTCGACCGGCGGCGCCGGCTCGAAGGCCGAGGCGTCGACCAGCCCGTCGAGAAGCTGGGGCCTTCGGCCGAGCTGCTCGGCAAGGGCCGGGGCGTGGCTCAGGATGGTGCCGAGATGGTCGGTGAGGCCGGGCCGGGCCTCGAGCAGACGGTAGAAATTCACCCCGCTTGGAAGCTTGGTGACGACATCGTCGAACCGGTTCATCGCCCGCATCGGATCGGGGGCCCGCCCGAACGCCTCGATGAGCACCGGCAGCATCGCCTCGAAGGCCTCGCCGGCAGCCGCGGTTCGAAGCGAGCGGGCCTTGCCGCCGCGCCAGCCCTCGATCCGAAGCCGGGCGGAGACCGGATCGTCGAAACCGGCGTGGCGCAAATGCGACTCCAGGGCTTCCGGGTTCAGCGGAATCCTGTTCTCGCCATGGCCGGCGAGGCCGTCGTAAAGCTCTCCGCAGCGGCTTACCGGCGCTTCCAGCAGTGCGAGCAGGGCCGTGCCCGAATCGAGGCCGTGAAGCCGCGCGACATTGTCGAGAGCGGCCGGGTCGGCGGGCAAGGCATGGGTCTGGCGATCGTCGACCATCTGCAGCCGGTGCTCGACCGTGCGCAGCAGGCGGTAGGCCTCGGCCAGATCGTCGGCGGCGTCCGCGGGGATCCGTCCGGCCCCTTTCAGCGCCGCCAAGGCGTCGAGCGTCGCCGGCGCCCTCAGCCCGGGCTCGCGCCCGCCGTGGATGAGCTGGTGGATCTGGGCGAAGAACTCGATCTCCCGGATTCCGCCGCGCCCCCGTTTGACGTCGAAGCCGGGCCCGAAAATCTGGCCCTGCGAATAATGGTCGCGGATCCGGCGGGTGATCGCCTGGACCTCGCCGATCGCCCCGAAGTCCAGCGAGCGCCGCCACACGAAGGGGTGGAGCGCCTCGAGGAAATAGCGGCCGACCTTTTCGTCCCCGGCGACCTGCCGGGCCCGGACGAACGCAGCCCGCTCCCAGGGCAAAGCGGAGGATTCGTAATAGGAGATTGCGGCGTCGACCGGCAGGGCGATCGGGGTCGCTTCGGGAGACGGCCTGAGCCGAAGGTCTACCCGGAAGACATAGCCTTCGGAATCGCGCTTTTGGAGAAGCTCGACCAGCCGGTTGCCGATCCTCAGCGCCCCCTGCCCCGCCTCCTCCCGCGGCTTCAGCGGCAGGGTGGCGGGATCGTAGAGGAAGAGCAGGTCGACGTCGGACGAATAATTGAGCTCCCGGCTGCCATGCTTGCCGAGCGCGATGACGGCGAAGCCGAGCGGCGGGTCGTCGGGGGTGCGTTCGGCGAAGGCGGCGGCAAGCGCCCTGCTCAGCGCCCGGTCGGCAAGGTCCGACAGGCTCTCCATCAGCCGCTCGAGCGGGATCGCTCCGGCGAGGTCCGCGACCGCCAATGCGCCGGCAAGCGCGCTCCGCTCGAGTCTCAGCGCGGTGCCGAGATCCTCGGCCGCCCTGCCCGCCAGGGCGGCTCGCGCCATCGCTTCCTCGGCTCTGCCCGCCTCAAGCGCCTGGGCCACATCGGGGAAACGTTCAAGCTGGAGGCGAAGGAAAGGCGAGCAGGCCCGCGCTCTGGCGAGAGCGTCCTTAACCTCCTCTTCACTCTGTGTCTCATTCATACAACAGCCGCGATTGGTAACGTTGAGGGCGCGCAACGGTTGAAACTCCACCGTTCCCGGCGCGTTCTGAGGCCTGTGAATACGCTGAATCCGAGATTAGAAGCCATGGTACATGCTTCCTCAAGGCGCTTCGTGAAGGTCGCGCCGCCGACGGTGCATGCCGGCGTCGGCAACGCCCTGCGCGAGGCTTTCGCGATGGACGGCGAAGTGCGTTCGCTCGCCATGTTCGAGGAATTGCTGGTCCGCCTGGACCAAGCCTGACTCATGAACTCCCCTCCCTTCCAGGGAGGGGAAATATCAGAGCCCCGGATCGCGATCCCGGCTCAGGTCGTCCACTTCGCTCATGATGCTCTGAAGGGCGGACCGCCCGCCTTCATTCTCATGCTCGCGACGCGAGGGCAGCTTGCCGTCGGTGAGAAGCGCCTCGAGCGCGACCCGGCCGCGGGCGACCCGGCTCTTGATCGTCCCGACCGCGCAGCCGCAAATCTCGGCCGCCTCCTCATAGGCGAAGCCGCCGGCGCCGACCAGGATGAGCGCCTCGCGCTGCGGCTGCGGCAGGTGGAGCAAGGCGCGCTGCATGTCGGTCAGCTCGACATGCCGGTCCTGGCTCGCCGGAGCGGCGAGCATCTTGGAAGCGGTGATCTCGTCCCACTCGCCCTTGAAGCGCGCGCGGCGCATCTGGCTGAGGAAAAGGTTCCTGAGGATGATGAAGGTCCAGGCCCGCATGTTGGTGCCGGCCTGGAAGCGCTTGCGCGCCGCCCAGGCCTTGAGGAGCGTTTCCTGGACGAGATCGTCGGCAAGGTCGCGGCTGCCCGACAGCGAACGGCCGAAGGCGCGCAGATGGGGGATGACCTGCGCGAGCTGGTCCTTGAACTCGTCATCCGGCAGCGGCACCGGCTCGAAGCGCGGCGTCTCGATGTCGTCCTCGTCTTCGTCTTCCGGCTGCTGGCTCAAGCTGCCCCCGTTATACGCTATACTATCGCTCATGCGGTGTGGACGGGCCGGAGCCCCCCTCTCTTCTGCCAAGGATGTAGGCCTCTACAGCCAGAGAAACAACAACAGCGCGAACGCCAGGATCACAAGGCCCAGGGATATCGGCAGAATATAACGCGTCATATGCGGGGTGGCCCCCGCGCGCGCGCTCGTCGTGTCGATATGTTCGCGCTCGTCCATGATCCCTCGGTTCCGCTCGTTATGTGGGCGCAACGCCCGCTGCCCGAGCGGGTTCCGTCGAGACCCTCAGGCCGGCAGGGTGGCGCTGTCGAAGAACAGGGCCTGGGCGATCGCCGCCTTCACCGTCGAGCGCTGGAACGGCTTGGTGATGAGGAAGGTCGGCTCCGGCCGCTCGCCGGTCAGCAGCCGCTCGGGAAAGGCGGTGATGAAGATGACGGGGACCTGGAACTCCCTGAGGATGTCCTTGACCGCGTCGATTCCGCTGCTGTCGTCGGCGAGCTGGATGTCGGCGAGCACCAGGCCGGGGCGCCGGGCCATCGCCTGGGCGACCGCCTCGTCGCGCGTCACCGCCACTCCGGTGACGCTGTGGCCGAGGTCGCGGACGATCGTCTCGATGTCCATCGCGATGATCGGCTCGTCCTCGATGATCAGCACTTCCGCGCGGGTCTGGCGCTCGATCTCGGCCAAGGCCTCGGAGACCAGCGCTTCGACGTCCTCCGGCGAGGCCCCGATCAGATAGCCGGCGTCCTCGGGCGTGAACCCTTCCATCGCGGTCAGCAGCAGCGCCTGGCGCGACAGCGGCGTGATCCGGGCCAGCCGGGCCTTGGCGATGTCGGCCGGATTGTCGCCGTCGACGCCCTCCGGATCGTCCTCGATATTGGCCGAAGACCAGATGGCGTGGAAAGTGCGGTAGAGGCCGAGCCGTGGGTCGACGTCGCGCGGGAACTCGTTCGGCGCCGCGACGATCGCCTCGAGCGTCGCCTTGACGAAGGCGTCGCCATGGCCCTGGGTGCCGGTGAGCGCGCGCGCGTAGCGCCTCAGGAAAGGGAGGTGCGGCGCGAGATCCTGACCAAGCGACATGTTCGTTTCGACTCCTGTTCGATCCGGGTCCTATTGAGGTTGCGCCCGCGCTTTGCAACCCGCCATCAGGTGGGTGCAATGCTGCGAACAGGAGGAATTTCCGGCCCGGCCCGCTCCTCACGCGGCGTTGGAACCAATCAGCGAGTTTTTTGTTTCCACGGCGACTGCGGGCCATTATCTGGCCGCGGGGTGGGTGCTGCGCATTCGATTTTCGATTTCGATCGGGATCGTCGTGGACGCCAGTTGAAAATGCAGCGGGCGCGGCGCCGGCGTCGCGAGGGGTAGACGATTTGAGCTTCGAGAACGAAAGCGATCGCCGGCGCAAAACCGATCCCGCTCCTCCGGCCGACAGTGATGACATGCCCCCCAGAAGCCGGAAGAGACGCGGCCACAATGCCGAGATCGGCCAGGCCTTGCGCCAGGCCTATAGCGATGCGGTGGACGAGACGGTTCCCCCCGAATTTCTCGATCTGCTGGGCCGGCTCGGTTAGGATTCGTACGGACTACCCGGAGGCGCCGCTCGGCGGTATCGGTACGGCGTGGTGACTCAATCGAAAAGCTGGCTGGCATCCCGCTTCGCCGGGCTCTCGACCGGGCTGAAGATGGCGCTCATCTTCAGCACCGCGCTCTTCCCGCTCGGCCTGGTGGCGATCGTCGTCTCGATCCTTAGCGCGGACGCGAAAAAGGCCGACCGGCACGAGGAAACCCTTTCCCGGCTCGAGCTCAAGGCGCAGCGGTTGAACTCGGCCTTCTCCCGAAGCGTCCTCACCATCAACACCGCCAGCGTCGCCATTTCGCTCACTCCAGCGGCATCGCGGGTCTGCGAGACCACCCTGAGGCAGCTCGAGCAGGGCCCGGTACCGGTCCGCTACGCCCTCTACGCCGGCGACGGCAATCTGCGCTGCGCCAGCGCCGGCTTCCTGCCGTCGGTCGCAGGCGCCCGCGCGCGGCGCTCGGGCACCATTGCCCGACTCCACGGCGACGGCTCAGCGCTCAGCCTGTTCGTCTTCGGGGAGCGAGGCGAGCTGGAGGGCGTCGCCGAATATGGCCGCCAGGCGCTGAGCGACCTGACCTACATCCCGGGCACCAGCCGCGACTTCAACCTCGACCTGAGCGACGGCCGTCGGCAAATGGTTCTCCGCTCCGACTTCAAGGGCGGAGCATGGCGCCAGCGGGTGGAGGGGGCGGAATCGGTCGCCGGCGGCCAGCTTCGGCTGAGCATCCTCCTGTCCGCGGTTCCGATCACGCTTGCCGACGTGCTTCTCATCCTGCTGCCGGTGCTGATGTGGATGTTCGCGACCCTGATCGGCTGGTGGATCCTGAGCCGCCTGCTGTTGAGGCCGCTGGCCCAGATGGAGCGCGCCGTCGCGGCCTACAGGCCCGGCGACCGCGAGCTCGCACTTCCCAACGTCGCCACGCCCGCGCGCGAGATCCGGGAGCTCGGCGAGGCCTTCGACCGGGCCGTCCGGACCCTCGCCCATCACGAGGCGGAGCTGGAGGCGGCGGTGGACCGCCAGACCAAGCTGGTGCGCGAGGTCCATCACCGGGTGAAGAACAACCTCCAGGTCGTCGCCTCGCTGCTCAACATCCACTCGCGCGGCTCGCCCAATGAGGACGTCGCGGCCGCCTACGCCTCGATCCAGCGCCGGGTCGACGCGCTCGCGGTCGTCCACCGCAATCATTTCGCCGAGCTCGAGGAGAATCGCGGGGTCGCCCTCAAGCCGCTCATCTCCGAGCTGGCGGCGAACCTCAGGGCCACCGCCCCGGCCTCGGCGGCGGGCATGACCATCCGCCTCGGGCTGGAGCCCTATTACGTGACCCAGGACGTCGCCGTCTCCGTCGCCTTCCTGATCACGGAGATCGCCGAATATGCGATGCTGTGCGGCGCGGGCGCGGTCAGCATCGCCCTGACCGGCCAGGGCGCCAAGGCGGGCACCGCCCAGCTCGCCGTCGAATCGGACAGCCTGCGCCCCGGCGCCGGCTGCGAGCCGATCTTGACCGAGCGTTTCGAGCGGATCGTCACCGGCCTGTCCCGCCAGCTGCGCTCGACCATCGACCGCGACCTGGAGGTCGGCCGCTATACGCTCGCCGTCGCCGTGGTCGACAAGGCGGAACGGTGAGCAGGGTTGAAGCGGCGTCATCCCGGCGAAAGCCGGGACCTCGTGGAGGAGATGCGCCGCGGCCAATTTCCCCGGGGTCCCGGCTTTCGCCGGGATGACGATCAGGCGCTCCGGTCGTCCCTGTTCCTGACGTCGTCCGAATGGTCCGGCCTGGCCGCATCCTCCTTCCCGGCCAAGGCGAGATCCTCGCTATCCTGGCCGGCTTCGACGGCGCTTTGGACATTGGGCTTCTCGTCCCTGTGGACTCCGTCAATATCGCTGTGCGGAGTGGATTTCGGGGGGTTGGTCACGAATGCGCTCCTCTTCGAGCCTTGAACCGGTGGCGGCACCGGCGGGTTTCGAAAATTTTTTCCGGAAATGAAAATTTTTCTCGAATCGGCGGGAACCCCCTCGCGCCTTCCTCGTTATGCAGTTCGGATAGTGACCTTTTGCCCCCCCGCTCTCGCTATCCACGACATGAGCCCGGACGCGCCAACCTCCCCCCCCCCCGGTGGCGCCTCCGGGCTCAAATTTTTCCACATCCCTTAGTCGTCATTTCCTCGACAGCGGGAATCCATCCAGTGCCGGTCCCTGCGCGTCCGTCCGCTGGATTCCCGCGTCCGCGGGAGGCACGGGAACGGAACAATCGAGTTGCTCTCGGCATTTCCCTTCTACCTTGCGAGTCCGAACGCGCGATGCGTCTGGCGTCGCATTCGAGGAGACCGAACATGCGTAAGCTTATCACCCTCGCCTTCATCGCCACCGGCCTGACGCTCAGCGCCTGCAATACGGTTCGCGGCGCCGCGAACGACGTCGAATCGACCACCGACTGCGCCGACGGCAAGCCCGACAACTGCTGAGCCGCACAGCTTTTCGAAAAGGCCGCCTCCGGGCGGCCTTTTTTTGGTCAGGCTCGGGGCGCCGCGGCCAGCTCGATGACGGTGAGCCCCGCCCCCGGTGCGGGTTCCGGCATGGTGAGCCGATAGCGGAACTCGCCGATCCGCTCGACCAGTCCGACGGCGTCGCGGGTCGGGTTCTCGCCATAGCCAGGCGGAGTCCGGGTGCCGGCCGGAACGGCTCCGCCCAGGAAGACGAGCCGATCACCGCCCTTCACCTCCCACAAATAGCCGCCGAAACGCAGGCCGCGAAGCTCGGTCGCGAGGGTGAGCTGCCCGGACTCGACCCCGACGTAGCAAAAGCCCGGCGCCGAGCTCACCCATTTCCGGCCGCCCGGCCGGACGTAGCGGCACCGGTAGGTTCCCGGAGCCGGCGCGGCCCACGCGAGCCGGACGTCCGGATCGAGCAGGTCGCCTTCTCCGGCGATCCGGCGCGAAAGATTCGCGGCCCGGCCAGCCGCGAGCGCCCGGCTCCAGCGGTCGGGAAGGCTGTCCAGGGCGAGGGCATCGCGCTCCGAGGCGACGCTCCGCCATGCCTCCGCCTCGTCGACGACGACCTTGGGCGCAGCCGGGGCGGGGACGCCGGTCGGCGCCGCCTGGCACGCCGCCGCTCCGGCGAGCACGGCGAGACAACAGACAAGACGCAGCCGCGACATCGCGAAGATTCTCCCACCAATTTCTTCAAGGCCACGCCTACAAATCGTGCGAAGCGCTCAGCCCCTCCGCCGGGCCGAAGCGATTGGCACCACGCCCTCGCCGTCCGCTTCCATCAGCCACGGCGCAAGCTCCCAGCCTTCCATCGCCCGGGCGATGAAAAAGCCCTGGGCGTGGTCGCAGCCGAGCTCCGCGAGCAGGGCCAGGGTCTCGGCATCCTCCACCCCTTCCGCCGTCGCCTCGAGGCCAAGCCCGTGGGCGAGGTCGATCACCGCCTGGACGATGAGGCGCGATTCGCGCGAGCGGACCGCCTCGCCGACGAAGCATTGATCGACCTTGAGCTCGTTATAGGGCAGCTGCCGCAACTGGAGCAGTGAGGAATAACCCGTACCGAAATCGTCGAGGGCGAGGCTCATCCCCTTCAGCCGGAAGCGGGTCAGGGTGTCGAGCAGGCGCACCAGATGCTGGGTCGCGCCCTCCGTCACCTCGATCGTCAGGCAATTGGCCGGAACGCCTTCGGTCTGGCAGAGCCGGTGCAGGTAATCGGGGAAATAGACGTCGCGAAGGCTGAGCGCCGAGACGTTGAAGGCGATGTTGGTGCGAAGCCCCTGCTCGCTCCAGGTCACCCATTGCTTGAGCCCGCGCCTCAGCACCCAGTCTGTCAGCTCGTCGATCAGGCCGTAGCGCTCGGCGAGCGGGACGAAGGTCGACGGCTCTATCAGGCCGAGCGTCCTGTGCGGCCAGCGCGCCAGAGCTTCCACTCCGACCAGCCGGTTGTCCGCCACCGCCACCTTGGGCTGGTAGAGCAGGGACAGCTCGTCCCGCTCGACCGCCAGCTGAAGCTCGGTGAGCAGGTCCGCTTCAGAAACCGATGCAACCGGCATCCTGCGCCTCCCGTCCCTGCATTGCGTCCATCAGCTGCTGGAGTCGGACCGGCTTCTGCAGCGGCCCGGTCATCCGAAGCCCGAGCGCGGTGCCCAGCCGCATCGCCGCCTCCAGCACCCTTTCGTCGAAGCCGCTGATCGGAAGGACCAGGGCCCGGCTCTTCTCCTCGGCCAGGAAGCGCAGGAGCTCGACCCCGTCGCTACGCGGCAATGCGAGGTCGAGCACGACCACGTCCGGCTCGCACGCCAGATACTGGCTCCGGAAGCTCTCGGCGGTGACGGTGATGATCGCCTCGTAGCCGCATTCCTCGGCGGCGTGGGCGATGAAGCGCGCCACCGAAAGCTCGTCGTCGATCAGGAGCAGCCGCCGGCGCCCCCCGGGCTGCCTCAGCAGGGGACGGACCGCGGGCTCGGGCAGGAGCGGCTCAGTCATGGCGCGGCCGCGGGCCCATGCGCAGGCCTTCCACTCCGGAGCGATAGAAGCGGCGCTTCCACAGGCTGAATTCCTCGATGCTGAGCTCGTAGCGCCCCAGCGCCTCGTCCAGCCTGAGCATCCCGCTCTGCACCGCCTCGACGACCTGCGCCTTGCGGCGGGCGACCCAGCGGCGGGTTCCGGCGGGCGGAAGGTTGGATTCGGACGCGATCGGGATGCGCTCGGCCGTGGCCTCGCGGCGGGAGTTGCGACGATCGGCCATGTCGGCCTCCTTTGCTTCGCCCCCTGCTCCCGGCGACTCAGCACCAACAAAGGTTAAGAAATTCCTAAGAGGCGAGGTTTACGATTGGTTACGGCGGCGAAGCGTTGGGAGCATGCGATGAGCTCCCCCCTCCCTGAAAGGGAGGGGTTGGGGGTGGGTAGGCGAGCGCAGCGAGACTTTCCGGGCGTCGGAGTTTAGGCCGCCTTCGGCGGACCCACCCCCGGCCCCTCCCTTGCAGGAAGGGGAGGCTCAGCGCCTTTCTCATACGAAAATCAAACCGATCCAGTCGGCGACGAGGGCGGGTTTCTCCTCGCCCTCGATCTCGACCGTCACGTTATGCACGACCTGCCACTGCCCAGGCTTCTTCTC
>DASVVM010000024.1:0-6608 GCA_036386555.1 Allosphingosinicella sp. | reverse complement strand
AATCCAGCTATTGGAGACATGCAAGATGAGCGAACAGCTTACGCTGTCGGCCGAGACGCGCGAGCGGGCGGGCAAGGGAGCCTCCCGCGCAATGCGTCGCGAAGGCCGAGTCCCCGCCGTCGTCTACGGCAACAAGGAAGAGCCCCTCGCCGTCCACGTCGAGGAAAAGGCGCTCATGAAGATGCTGAACACCGGCCACTTCATGAACTCGGTCGTGATGATCGAGGTCGCCGGCGGAACCACCGCCCGCACCCTTCCCAAGGACGTCCAGTTCCACCCGGTCTCCGACCGCCCGCTGCATGTCGATTTCCTGCGCATCTCCGAGCATTCGAAGGTGCACGTCAACGTTCCGATCCGCTTCATCGACGAAGAGGAAAGCCGCGGCATCAAGCGCGGCGGGGTCCTCAACGCGGTCCGCCACGAGCTCGAGCTGGTCTGCGACGCGGCCGAGATCCCGGAAGAGATCGAGATCAGCCTCAAGGGCCTCAACATCGGCGATTCGCTTCACATTTCGGCGGTGACCCTGCCGAAGGGCGTCGAGAGCGCGATCACCGACCGCGATTTCACCATCGCGACGATCGTTCCTTCCTCGGGCGCGGTCCTGGAAGCTCAGGACGCGGCCGCCGAAGCCGAAGCGCCGGCCGACGAGGTCCCGGCGACCGAGGCGACCGCGGGCGACGAGGACGAGGACCAGCCGACCCAGTCGCAGGACTGACGGCTTGTCGATCCTCGGCCGGCTCGGCGCGCTCTTCGGCCCCAGGGCCGTCGACGTGCCGGGCCAGCCGGGGGGCTCCTCCGCCAGAGAAGATTGGCCCGCCACGGACGATTGGGGGGATTTCTCACCCGTGCAGATCTGGGTCGGACTCGGCAATCCCGGCGCGAGCTACGCCATGCACCGGCACAATGTCGGCTTCATGGCGGCGGATTCGATCGCGGCGACTCACGATTTCGAGCCGCCGAAGAAGAGCTTCCACGGCTGGGCGCAGCAGGGCCGGATCGGCGGGGCCCGGATCCTGCTCCTCAAGCCCGCCACCTTCATGAACGAAAGCGGCCGGGCGGTGCGTGCGGCGATGGACTTCTTCAAGAAGGACGTCGGCGACGTCACGCTCTTCCACGACGAGCTCGACCTGGCGCCTTTCAAGGTCAAGGTGAAGGTCGGCGGCGGCACCGCCGGGCATAACGGCCTGCGCTCGACCGAAGCCCATATCGGCAACGCCTTCCGCCGGGTCCGGATCGGGATCGGCCATCCCGGCCACAAGGACAGGGTCACCGGCCATGTGCTCGGCAATTACGCCAAGGCCGAGCAGGACCGGCTCGCCGACATGCTCGGAGCGATCGCCGCGGAGTCGGAATGGCTGGCCAAAAGCGACGACGCCCGCTTCATGAACGAGGTCGCGCTCCGGCTCCAGAGCGATTAGCGCGCCGGCGCTGCCGGGCGCCCGGCCCTGACGTCGATCGGGATGTCCCGGTCATAGGCGAGTACCCCGGGCATCGCGTCGTGCCTGTCGATCTCCACTCCGAACCAGTTAGGCATTTTGGGCCCGGCGCGGAATTCTGCGGCGATTCGCGGAAGCCCGGTGAGCCGGGCCGGAACGACCATGTCCGGTGCGACAGGAAAGATCGTGACCCCCCAAGGCCGTTTTACGACACTCGCGTCGGGATATTGAATGAGCCCCAGATCGACGATCTGCCCGGCCGGCGCCTCGAAGCGGAGGCTGCCCATGCAGAAGCATACCCCGATATGAGCGCCGTTGAGGCCGATGCCGATATTGCCGTACAGAATATAGGACCCGGGCCGCACTGCCTTGAGATAGGTCTTTCCTTCGCGGCCGCCGCCGGTGAGACGCGGGCCGCCCGTGACCTGCACCCAATGGTCCGGCTCCGACATCGGATCGTCGCCCCTGACCGTGCCCGGCGCTTCTCCCGCGCCATATTCCCGGAGGAACCGGATGTTGGCTCCCGAGATGTTGGTCCGGTAGAAGATATAAGCGGTCTGCGGCTCGACGACGATCGGGTCGCCGGAGCCATATTGCTTGCGCGCCTGAGCGGGTGCGGCCGACGCCATCGCCAGCAGGGCAAGGAACCAGAGCCGCCCGACCCTCATTCCGCGATGACCCCGACGCGGGGCTGCGGCCCGGAAGCGATTCGTGCCTGGAGCAGAAGCAGCCGCTGGCGCCGAGCCTCCGCAGACTCGCCCGGGGCTCGGACCGAATGGATCCGGTCCCAGATCGACTTGGGCAGGCCGTAGCGACGATATTCCTTGAAGCCCAGACAGACCCGCAGGTTGCGCCGGGCAATGTCGCGGCGCTGGGCCGCACCGAAGATCGCATCGGTGGCGGCGCCCGCCAGAAGGCCGTTGGGCCCGCCGTCGGCGCGCAGCGAAATGCCCCTGGCGTAGGCGTCGCACTCCCGAAAATCGGCGAGCGCGGTTCCGAGCTCCGTGCCGCCGCGATGGAAATAGAAATATTTGTCGAAATCCCGCTCGATCGCCGGCGTGGGTGTGAAGTTGAGGTCAGGGACCTCTATGGCAGCCGGATCGGGCGCGGGCGCTTCCTGGGCGCGCGCGCCCGTGCCCAGCACGAGGGCGGCGACCCAACAGGCAATTGACAGACCCTGCCCCACATACCCCCCGTAAGAGCATCCGCCGGTGCACGGTAAGACGACGATCGGTGGAAATCCAGCCGTCGGCGAGGGGACAGGGCGCGCAAAGGCCGCTAATCCCGCGGGGTGCGCCGCTTCTTCTACCTCAGCCTCGGCTTCGCATCCGTCGCGCTCGGCGCGGCCGGGATCGTCCTGCCGCTGCTTCCGACGGTGCCGTTCATGCTTCTCGCCGCCTTCTTCTTCGCGCGAAGCTCGCCCCGGCTCGAGGCATGGATCGTCGAGCATCCGCGGTTCGGGCCGCACGTCCGCGCCTGGCGCGAGCGGGGCGCGATCAGCCCGGCCGGCAAGCGCGCCGCGCTTTTCGCCTTCGTCTTCAGCGCATTGCTCGGCCTCGTCCTCCTGCCCTTCCCCTGGCTGCTCGTCCCGACCGCCGCCGCGCTCATCGGCGGAAGCTGGATCGCGACCCGGCCCGAGGCGTGACCGGGCGCCCGGGCCGAGCGGATAAGGCATTCGAAAACAGGCGGTTGCGGCCGGCGGCGGCGCAGGTTAGCTTGCCTCTGTCTTGGGGGGGCGATCATGGGACGTGCAGGGATGGCCATGGCTGCGACGCTCTTGCTGGCGCCGGTCGCGGCGGCGGCGGAGCCCGTTTATTTCCACAAGCCGAACGTCGAGCGCGAGGCGTTCGAGGCTGACCTTTCCGAATGCGTCGAGCTGGCCGGCGGAGTCCGCAGGCCGCGCCCCAATGTCCCTTATTCGCCGAACATCTACGCGGCCGCCGCAGGGGCCTTCCTCGCCGGCTTCATGGCTTCCAAGGAGCAGCGCCAAATGACGAGGAACGTGCTTCGAACCTGCATGACCGACAAGGGCTATCGCCGGGTCGAGGCGAGCGACTCCGTCTCGGACGAGCTCAGGAAGCTGGACAAGGCCGGGCGGGCGGCGCGGCTGTCGACGCTCGCCGCGGCGCCCGAGCCGGCCGGCCGGGTGCTTCCGCAATGAGCCGCTTCGCCCTCCTCGCGGCGATCGCCCTCGCCGCCGCCTCGCCCGCCGCCGCGAAGACCCTGCCGAAGGTCCCGCCTGCGCTGAACCCGGCCAAGGCCTATGTGCTCGTCGAGTACAAGCTTCTGAAGAACCCTTACGGCGGCGGCCTGCCGGGCTCGCGCAAGACGATGCCGCTGAAATCGGGTCTGGTTTTCGCCCGCTACGATCCGGCGCTCGGCGACATAAGGGGAATGGGCAAGGCTCTGGCCAATCCGGTCTCGCCGGGCGAGCAGGCCGTCGAGGGCTTCCGCTCGAAGCCGCTGGCCAAGGGGCCCGGATCGCGGCTGTTCCTGATCGAGGTGGAGCCCGGCACCTGGGTCGTCCAGGGCTTCGGCAACACCAGCTTCTCGCTCGGCTCCTACCAGTTCGAGCTTGCGCCGGGATCGGTCACCGATCTCGGGATCGTCACCGCCGAGCCCGACTGGGCCGAAGGCCAGGACCCTCCCGACATGGGCTCGCTGATGAAGTCCGCCTTCGCGGGGCCCTTCGCCAAATCGCCCGACATCGCGCCGATGCGGGCGGTCTTCCGGCCCCGCGCCGGCGGCGACATACCGCTCCCCGCCGCAATCCCGGCGGACAAGGTGAGGCCGGTGGCTTTCACCCCGGGCGCGAAGTTCGGCAATTATCTGGGCGGGCTGGTCAACAAGATCGAAGGGGTGAACGCCAGCCTGCGCAAGCCTCACTGGACGAGCTCGACCAACCGGTAATTGCAGACAATCGGGGGCATCTTGCGCGAAGCGGGGCGGAGGCGCATAATCCCCTTATGAGGAACCTTGCGCTGCTGGCCCTCTGGGCCCTTCCCGCCGCCGCCGCCGCCGCCGCCGGCTCCGGCATCCCCTTGCAAGCCCTGACGGAAGCCGATGTCGGCGCGGACGCGCTCAAGAACTCGGCCTGCTACGCGCATGACGGGCCGGCGGTCCTTCTCGTCGCCACGAAGAGGAATGCGATCGTCAACGCCGATGGGGACCTGCTGCTCCTCGACCGGCTGGACGACGACGGCTTCCCGAGGAACGGCGCGCGCTACGGGTCCAATAGTTTCAAGGTCGTCATCTCGCCGGCGCCGGGCGGCGTCGACGACACGGCCTCGGACGGGCGGACCGCCCAGTCCGCGCAGATCAGCGTGCGCAGGCGCGGAACCACGTCGAGCATCACCGCCCGCTGGAGCTGCAACCCGTCCAAAAGGGCCTAGGCCGCCAACTCCGCGGCTCGCCGACCGGCCAGGGATCGTCTAACCCGGGCGCCATGCCCACGCGCTCCCTTTTCGCGACCCGTTTCTACCAGGGTGAAATCGGCGACATCGAGCTCGTCGCCGAGCTCGAATCGGCCTGCCGGTCGCTGGCCCGGGACGATTCGGCGGGGCGGCGCTGGTCGCGCGAGCACGGCTACCGAGGCTATACCTCCTACGCCTCGCTGGACGACCTGCCGACCCGGGACCCGCGGTTCGGCGCGCTGGCGCGGCTCCTCAACCGGCACGTCGCCGCGTTCGCAGCGGACTGCGCCTTCGACCTCGGCGGACGGCGGCTCAGGCTCGACAGCCTGTGGGTCAACGTCCTCAAGCCGGGCGGCACTCATTCCGGGCATATCCATCCGCACAGCGCCGTCTCGGGGACGGTCTACGTGACGGTGCCGCCCGGTTCGGGCGCCTTGAAGCTGGAGGATCCACGGCTTCCGATGATGATGGCGGCTCCGCCTCGCCGGGAAGACGCGCCGGAGGATCTGAGAACGTTCGTCTATGCGGAGCCGGCGCCGGGCGCGGTCTTCCTGTGGGAAAGCTGGCTCAGGCACGAAGTCGTGTCCGGGACGGGCAAGGGCGAGCGGATCAGCATCAGCTTCAACTACCGACAGTGAGCGAAGGTCAGGCTGTGGGACGAACGTTTGCGTGCGCGCCCCGGCGTCTTTGACGCCAATTTTCAAAGGGAAGGCGCAAAGACGCAAAGACGCAAAGGCGCGACGTAGAAATACTCCTTTTTCTACGTCGCGCCTTTGCGCCTTTGCGCCTTCTCTCAAAAACTCAGGGCCTGCCGGCCGGGGAGGAAACGCGCACGACGGGATGACGGCTGGCAGCGGAGCGGCCCGAGCCTGGATGCTGAAACAAGTTCAGCATGACGGAGGAGGCTTATTTCGGCAGCCAGCCATATTCCCAGCGCCAGGGCAGGCCGGTCTCGCCGAGGATCGACTCGACCAGTTCGGGAAAGGCGGCTTCGGCCCTGACGTCGTTGGCGAGGAGGACGACGCAGCGGCGGCCGCGCTCCAGGCAGACCCACATATTGCCGGTGCTGTCGTTGTGGCCGCCCTTGAAGAAACCCCTCCCCTGCGGCCCCTCGAAGGTGACCACCCCGAGGCCCGCGGCGAGCCCCTTCCAGCGCATCTCCGGGGGCGCCACCGGAACCATGCTCGGAAACTGGGTGGCGGAGCCAATCGGCAGATGCGCCTTGAGCATTTCCGCCCGCGAGGACGGACTGAGCCCCGCGCCGCGCATGAAGGCGGCGGCGAAGCGGGCGAAGTCGGCGATGGTCGTGTCCATCGATCCGGCGGCGCGGACCCGGCTCCGCTCGTCGTGAGGCTCGACCTTGCCGTCGGACTTCCAGCCGTCGGCGAGGTTGCGGGCGAAATCGGGCCTCCACATCATGCCCGTATTCTTCATTCCGAAGCGGTCGAACACCCGCCGCTGCATCTCGGCGCCGAGATCGAGGCCCAGCCCTTTCTCGATCACGAACTGGAGAAGGATGATCCCCTCGCCCGAATAAGCGTAGCGCGCGCCCGGATCGAAATTGATTCGCAGCTTCCCATCCGGTTCGTCCCAGGAGAAGTTCCGGAAGCCGGAGCTGTGGGTGAGGAGATGGCGGGCGGTGAGCTTGCGCCAGCGCTCGTCGCCGGCGAGGTCGCCCCAATTGCCGTAGGCGTCGAGATTGCCATATTCGGGAAGCGGGCGCGGCAGATATCGGGCGAGGGGGCGGTCGAGATCGAGG